>JAUVAG010000042.1 GCA_030591825.1 Dethiosulfatibacter sp. | reverse complement strand
TGATGAGTTTAATCACCAAGTGGAAACCGAATTTAAAATTACCATAGGTGAGGTTGTTAATGAAGATGAATTGAGCATTGACCTTGTTGATGATAAAATCGACTTGACGGATGCTATAGTTCAATCTATTTACGTATCGAAGCCTATAAAAGTTTTGTGCAAAAATGATTGTAAAGGTATTTGTCAAAAATGTGGAATAAACAGAAATCACAGTAAATGCAATTGTGGTGATGCAATTGTTGATCCACGTTTAGATAAATTGAGAAAATTGCTTGATAAGGAGGTGTAGCTAATGGCAGTACCAAAGAGAAAAATATCCAAATCTAGAAGAGACAAAAGGAGAACGGCAAAAGAGAGAGTTAAAGTAACAGGTTTTGTTGAGTGTCCACAATGTCATGAGGTGAAGCTTCCTCACAGAGTTTGTAGAGAATGCGGATACTATGATGGAAGAGAAGTCTTGAACGTAGAATAATAAAACCATGAAGATAGTGTTCGCACTATCTTCATTTTTATTGCAAATTTATTTGTTCTACGTTATACTAAAACTTGAGTATTATGTCGAGGTGTAAAATGAATATTATTATGGATGCAATGGGTGGAGACAACGCACCTGAAGCAATAGTCAAAGGCTCAATTGAAGCATTAAGAGAATATGACGTTAAAATTACCTTTTCCGGAAAGGAAGGGGAAATAAAGAAATATCTTACTGACAAAAATCTGCTTAATAGAATAGAAATCATTAATGCGGAAGATGTTATAACTAATGAAGACAAGCCAGTGAAGGCCATTAGGAAGAAAAAGGATTCTTCTATGGTAAAGGGAATGGATGCCCTCAGGAACGGATATGGAGATGCATTTGTTTCCGCAGGCAATACTGGAGCAATATTAAGCGGAGGCTTATTCATAGTGGGAAGACTTCCAGGAATAGAAAGACCTTGTCTTGCACCACTGTTCCCAAATGGAAAAAGATTCAGCCTTTTAATGGATGCTGGGGCCAACGTTGACTGCAAGCCGGCATTTTTGAATCAGTTTGCACTAATGGGATCGATTTATATGGAAAATGTTCTGAAGATTGAAAGTCCAAAAGTAGGACTTATAAATATAGGAACTGAAGAAGGCAAGGGAAACAAACTTGTCAATGATACCTTTAAGCTATTAAAGGAGTCTGAACTAAATTTCATAGGGAATATAGAAGCAAGGGACATAATGTCTAACAATGCTGATATTTTGGTCTGTGATGGTTTTGTGGGAAATGTTGTCCTTAAACTTATGGAAGGTGTAGCTGCGGAGCTTATGAGCAGGATGAAAGATGAAATCTTGAAAACAACAAAGGGTAAAATTGGTGGTTATCTCATAAAGGATTCCATGAAAAAGCTTATGGGTCAACTTGATTATTCAGAACATGGAGGAGCTCCTTTACTGGGACTTAAAGCTCCGGTAATTAAAGCACATGGAAGTTCTGACAGTATTGCAATTAAGAATGCTATAAGACAGTCGAAAATGTTTTTAGACAGCGGAGTGAATGAAATTATTAAAGAAGAATTGGACAAGGGAGGAAACAGCAATTGATTTTTCAAACAATAAAGAACCTGATTATTGAAAGGTTAAATCTTGAAGAAGATACTGTAATCAATATGGATACATCTTTTGCAGATGATCTTGAAGCAGATTCCATAGGACTTGTTGAACTAATTATGAGTATTGAAGATGAATATGATATTGAAATAGATGATGAAGATGCTGAAAAGATAAAAACTGTGAGAAATGCAGTTGAATACATTGAAGGTATAATAAATAAAAAGTCCTGATTTCAGGACTTTTCTTGTAGCTTAGCTGCTTTGTTTTTATATAGATATACGATGTAATTCCTTTGGTTTTGCCTGGGGTTGCTGGATATGTTTAAGAGATATGATTGCTGTTTCTTGGCTTATGAAGAAGTAATGATTGGTGATTAGTGATTAACTCTTAGTTAATTAGCAATCTCTAATTATTAATCATCTAAGTCTACTGGACTGGATGTAAATATGAAAGGTTTCATGCCTTTATAATTTGAATAATGGAGGAATAATGGATAATAGTTTATCACTTATTGAAGAAAGACTGAAATACAGTTTTACCGACAGGGAGCTTCTTATGGAAGCTTTAACTCACAGTTCCTATTCTAATGAAAATGGACAGGACATTAAAAATAATGAAAGACTTGAATTTTTAGGGGACGCTGTACTTGAGATAATGGTCAGCAACTATCTTTTTAATAAATATAAATCCATGCCGGAAGGAAAGCTTACGAGACTTAGGTCAAAAGTTGTTTGCGAAGAAATACTTTACGATATAGCAGTAAATCTTGAAATTGGCAAATTTTTACTCCTTGGAAAAGGAGAGGAAACAACAGGTGGAAGGGAAAGGAAATCTATACTGGCTGACAGTATAGAGGCGATAATTGCCGCAATATTCCTTGACAGCAACATGGACAATGTCAAAGGACTCTTTCTGCCCAGATTCAAGAAATATGTGAATTTGGCGGTTACTGGAAAGCTTAACATGGACTTTAAAACCAAACTTCAGGAAATCATTCAAAAGGATGATCCTTCAAAGAAAATAAGATATATGGTTTACAAGGAAGAAGGACCTGACCATGACAAGACATTCTATATCAGAGTATACCTTGACAAACAGACAATAGGACGAGGTCAGGGAAAGAGTAAGAAGAATGCAGAACAGGAAGCTGCAATGTCGGCACTGGCTAGCAGAGGATGCATAGATGAGAAAGAAGACTAAGATAATACCAATTTTCATTCCTCACCAGGGATGCCCAAATGACTGCATATTTTGCAATCAAAAGAAAATTACTGGCAAGGGAAAGTATTTGGATATTAATGAAATAGCAAATGACATAAAGGAATTCCTTTCAACCATAGATACTGAAAAATATGAAGTTGAAATAGCTTTTTTTGGAGGAAGCTTTACAGCCATAGATATTGAACTTCAAAAAAGCATTCTGGAGATTGCCTTTAGCTACAAGAATAGGAAGCTTGTTGATAGAATCAGATTGTCTACAAGACCTGATGCAATCGATAAGCAAATCCTGGATATGCTTGAATCTTATGGTGTTGACATCATTGAACTTGGTGTGCAGTCTTTAGATAATGACGTATTATATAAAATCAATAGAGGCCATACAACTGAAGATACTGTAGAAGCAAGCAGACTAATCAAGGAAAGAGGCCTTGTTCTAGGGCATCAAGTAATGCCGGGAGTTTATGGAAGCAGTTCTTTGAAAGATATAGAAACTGCTAAAAAATCCATCGAAATGAAACCTGATATTGTAAGAATTTATCCAGCTCTTACAATAAAAGATACAAAGATGGAGGAGCTTTTCAAGGAAGGTTCCTACAATCCTCCAAGTCTTGATGAAAGCGTTAACTTGGTCTCGTATATATATTCCCTCTATGAAATGGCGCGAATAAAAATAATAAGAGTGGGACTTCAGACTACTGAAAATATCAATTACGACAGCGATATTTCTGGTGGCCCCTTTCACCCTTCCTACAGGCAGTTGGTATTGACCAATATAATGACAAGCAGTCTGGTTTGGATGCTGAAGGACTGTGAATTGGATGAATTGACGGTTGAGTGCGACAAGACAACTATCAATTCGTTTTCAGGCATAAAGGGTATGGGAAAGAAGGTTTTGATTGATAAGCTTGCTTTAGCATCAATCAAATTCAAGGAAGGATCGGAAGAAAATATGGTTTTGTTGAAATTTAATGACATGGAAGTTACTGTTGAAATAAAAAAATTCTTTGATTTTTTCATAAAAACTTACGAGGAGCCCGGATATGTATTTGAAGGAAATAATAATTAATGGATTCAAATCCTTTCCTGAAAAAACAGTTATAAAAATAAATTCTGAATTTACAGCCGTAGTTGGCCCTAACGGTAGTGGGAAGAGCAATATTTCTGATGCGTTCAAGTGGGTTATGGGTGAACAGAGTGCCAAGAGTCTTAGAGGAACCAAAATGGAGGATGTTATCTTTGCAGGTACGGAAAAACGGAAACCTCTGGGATATGCGGAAGTGAACCTGGTATTTGACAATTCAGATAAAAGGCTTCCAATCGAGTATCATGAAGTATGTATTACAAGAAGACTTTTTAGAACCGGAGAAAGTGATTATCTTCTTAATAAAACATCAACTAGGCTTAAAGAGATAAGAGAATTGTTCATGAACACTGGAATAGGAATAGATGGCTATTCTATCATAGGACAGGGAAGAGTTGAGGATATTGTTGGTGCAAAATCCGAAACAAGAAGAAAAGTAATTGAAGAGGCTGCAGGAATAGTCAAGTTTAAAACAAGAAAGGAAGAATCCATTAGGAAACTATCTAAAACAGAAGAAAATATTGAACGTGTTAATGATATAATTTCAGAAATCGAACAACGTATTGAACCTTTGAAAATACAGAAGGAATCTGCGGAAAAATATCTGGAATTGAAAAACACCTTGAAATCTGGGGAGCTTAATTTGTTATCCAGGGATTACGATATTCAAAATGAATTCCTTGAAAATATGAAAGAACAATTAAAAAGTAAAATAGAGGAATTGAAAAAAAAAGAAAAAAAGCTGGAAAGCAGCCGAGATAAATTTGAGAAGCTGATTTCAGAAAATAAATCTTTGGATGAAGAAATTTCAAATGATGAACTTGAATATTCGGGATTCAACAAGAGATATTTTGAAAATGAAAGCACCCTAAAGCTTCATAAGGAAAAGAGGCTTCTTTTTGAATCTGAAAATGAGAAGATCAAAAACACATTGAAAAATAGTGACGAAAGAATTTATGAATGGTCTGAAGAAATGGATAGATGCAAAAGTGAAGTAGTCAAGGTAAAGAGTGAAATTGACGGCAACAGGAAAATGCTTCTTGAAAAGGAACGAGAACTGGAAAATCATATAGAAGAGAGTAACAGCATTCAAAAGGCCATTGAAATGAAGAAAAATGATGTTTTTGCGATGTACAACATACATACGGAAACTAAAAGTAAAATAAATATTGCTGATTCTCTCATATTAAACCTTGAAAACAGATATGAAAGTCTTGAGACGGAATACTCCACTGCTGAGGAATCTGAAAAAAGGATATTTGAGAATATTACTGAAAGCAATGAATTGCATGAAATAAATATGGCGAAAAAGAAAAAGTTGGCTGAAGAAGTACAGAAAACAGTCTCTGAAACAAAGGATTTGAAACTTAAAAAAAATGAATCGGACAAGGAACTTGTTAGAATAAAAAACAGCTTCAATGAAATCGAATCTAAAAAAAAGATTATGAGCAGAATGCAGGAATCATATGACGGATATTACAAGAGCGTTCAAAGGTTCATGATTGATTGTAAAAATAACAATGTATTCAATAGAAGCATTATAGGAGTAGTGGCGGAACTGGTAGAAGCTGATAAATCCTATGAAACGGCACTTCAAGTGGCATTGGGAAGTGCTGTTCAAAACATTCTTATTGAAAGTGAAAGGAATGCTTCGGAAATAATATCATATTTGAAGAAGAGAAATATCGGAAGGATTACTTTCCTTCCCATTGATACAATTAAACCCAGAAAATTGAATCCTCGTGAATTGAATGAATTGAAATCCAAAGGCTGCATAGGTGTATTCAGTGAGTTGGTCAATTATGAAAACAAATATAAAAACATAATAGAATATCTTTTGGGAAGGGTAATATTAACCGATAATATTGAAAATGGAATAAAGATTGCCAAATGTATAAATTACAGTGCAAAAATTGTAACTGTCTCAGGAGAAACCGTTAATGCTGGAGGATCAATTACAGGTGGTACAATAAAGAATCGTATTAACCTTGTTGGAAGAAAAAGAGAAATAAACGAATTGGAAGACCTTGCATTTCAGGCTGTTAAGGAAGGCAAGGATGAAAGCGACAGAAACAATAATATTTCAGACAAAATTCTAGAGCTTGATTTAAGGAATGAAAATTCAAGAACTTCCTTGAATAATGTTGATACAGATATAAAGAACAGCATACTTGAAACTAAATATCTTAAAGAAGAGCTTGAAAGAATCCAGTCTGGAAAGACCAAACTGGAAGAAGACTTCGAGTTTTTGAAAATAGAAAGAAAGAATTATCTTTCAGAAAAGGACAAAAGGATCCATGAACTGGATTTGTACAAGGATAAAATTCAATCCATTGAAAATGAATTGGAAGAAAGTAACAGTTCTTACAAGGATTCTGTAGAAGGGCTTGAAAGCAGAAGGGTTGGAATTACAGACTATAAAATCAAGATTTCAGAGCTGATGAACAGTAAAAAAAATGTATTGATTGAAGCTGAGAATTTTGAAAACAGAATTATTGCCGAAAAATCTACTGTCGATAATAGCAAAGAGTTAATCAAAAAAAACAATGCTCAATTAAGGGACTTGGATTCTGATTCCTTTGCTACAGAGGAATCAAACAGGGTGCTTTCCTACAAGGTGAAGTCCCTTGATATGAAACTGTCGGAAACCAGGGAACTTAAGAAAAAGAACCAAGAACTGCAGTATGGAATTCAAAAAAGTATGAATGAAGATACAAAGCTCATTGGAGAATTGGGAATTGAAAATAATTCAATAAAAGCGAAGGTCGAAATCACAGAAAACAAAATAGCTTCCATATCAAATCAGATGTGGGAAGATTATGAAATGAGTTATGCAATGTGCTGTGAGTACAAAGATGAATCTTTAAGCATGACAAAGTTGAAGGAAACAGTGAGAAAGTCAAAAAAAGCCATAAAAAGCCTTGGAGATATAAATATAGGATCAATCGAAGAGTATAATACCGTGTCGGAAAGATACGAATTCCTTGTAAAACAAAGGGATGATCTTGACAAGGCAAAAGAAAAGTTGAACAGGGTAATAAGCGAACTTACCTACAAAATGAAAAAACAGTTCGGTGAAGAATTCGGTAAAATAAGGGAGCAGTTCAAGTCGGTATTTGTAAGTCTTTTCGATGGAGGAAAAGCTGACATAGTTATGTCTGATGAAAGCGACCTACTAAATAGTGATATAGAAATATATGCACAGCCTCCTGGAAAAAAGCTTAACAAAATTTCATTAATGTCAGGGGGAGAAAAGGCAATGACCGCCATAGCATTATTATTCTCAATACTTAGAATAAATCCCACTCCTTTTTGCATACTTGATGAAATAGAAGCAGCCCTTGATGATGCGAATGTATATAGATTTGCTGCATATCTTAAGGAATTTTCAAAGGAAACACAATTTTTGGTAATAACACATAGAAAGGGAACCATGGAGTTTGTAGACACCTTGTATGGAACAACAATGGAAGAACAAGGGGTTACAAAGCTGGTATCCATGAAACTTTCAAATTATAATATTTAGGAGGAAACATGGCAATAAATATTTTCAAGAAATTTACAGATGGATTAAAGAAAACAAAGGACGAGTTTGCATCTAAAATCGACGGTGTATTCAGCATGTATACCAAAATTGATGACGAACTTCTTGAGGACCTTGAGGATATTC
>JAUVAG010000023.1 GCA_030591825.1 Dethiosulfatibacter sp. | reverse complement strand
CAGACCTTTATTGGCTCCGTCTTTGTATAAACGGCTGTACCGCTGTATCCCTTTTTTTCTGCCGAATTGAAATAAGAATAATAGCCCTGTATGTTTACCAGTTCTTTATCCAGTTGTTCAATCTGAGCCTTTGTTTCCTGAAGGCATAATATATCTGGATCAGCTTCTCCCACCCATTCAATGAATCCTTTTTTCTGCACCGCCCTTATACCGTTTACATTCCAAGAATATATCTTCATGGTTTCCTCCGTAGTTTCTTCTTTTTAGTTTCCTTTACTGAATATTTTATCATAGTCTCTTCCGATTTCAACATTAATTTGAATATTTCCAAGGGTTTGAGCCCTTCATTAATGAGAATGATTTTCATAATTTGACAAATTAATCAAAATGGAATATCATATATTTTATGGAAATTACAGAATGGAGAGTGCATAATGTTATATTCAAGTAAATTCAAAAAAATCATGTCTTTAGCTGTGGTTGCTGCCATAGTTTTGGGACTGCTGCTACCATTAACTTCATAAAAAAGAGAGGTAGAAAACATTGGAAAGATCACTTGTATTAATTAAACCCGATGCCGTCAAAAACAAGAATGTAGGAAATATTATTTCTATCTATGAGAAGCATAATTTTAATATCGAACAGATAAAAATACTTATTCCCGACGAACTCTTATTATCGCGACATTACGAAGAACACAAGGGCAAGGATTTTTACGTAGAGCTTATTGAGTTCATGAGAAGTGACAGGGTCGTAGCCTTAGTATTGACTGGTGAAAACGCTGTAAATAAAGTCAGAAAGATTAACGGAAGTACAAATCCCTATGAAGCCGAAGAAGGTACAATAAGAAAAGCTTACGGGACAGGATTGACCATGAACGCAGTTCATGCTTCAGCATCGGTTGAAGAAGCAGAAAAAGAAATCAGCATCTGGTTTCAACAATAATATTTACCCTAAAAATAAGAAACAAACGTAAAAACAGGAGGCTAAGCCTCCTGTTTTAATATACAAATTTAATTATCCATTTTTTTGCTTAGCTGTTAATAATATCCAAGCTTTTTAGATATTTGTGTTGTGAGTTCAACCAGTCTCTCGCCTATTTTCTTTCTGACATCCTTGGTCATTCTGGAATTGGGTCCCGATACACTGATTGCATAATTTGCTCTGCCCGTATGATCTCTGATTGGAGCACCCACGCAGGTCAGGCCATTCTCATATTCCTGAAGATCCTCAGCATATCCCTTTTCTCGTGCAGCTTGTATCTGAAGCTTTACTTCTTCCTTGTCTGTCAATGTATATTCTGTAAACTTCATAAGTCTTACATTCTTCAATATATCCTTGATTTCATCATCAGACAACGTGGACATCATAGCCTTGCCCACTGCAGTGATATACATTGGTAGTCTCGTTCCCTCTTCAGTGCTGATTCTCATTGAATGGGGACTGTCTTTTTTATCAAGATATATTACGAGAAGGTCGTTCCTAGCTACAAGGTTTACAGTTTCAGAAAATTCATTAACAAGCATCTCAAGATATGGCTCGCATATAGCTCTAATGTTGGCATTTACCATTGTTCCAAGTCTAAAAAGCTCCATTCCAAGCCTGTACCTTCCTGAATTTGGTTCTTTTGCTAAAAGACCTGCTTTTTCCAGAGTTGAAATAAGGTTGAAGGCTGTACTCTTGTGGAGTTCAGTTATTTTACTTATTTCCGTAACACCAAGCTCTTCATTTTGTTCAAAGCTTCTAAGTATTGCTATGGCCCTGTCAACAGACTGAATAGTTTTTCCTTCTTTACTCATAGTATCTCCTATATTGTGATGTATCATTCCATATCGTGGTACATACATGATACCATAGAAAAAAATATAAAGCAATAAATTCTAAAAAAATCCCGGCTAAAAGCCGGGATTTTCATATCATTTCTTAGTACTTCATTTCTGCCATTCTTTTGTAGCTTTCATATCTTTCATTGGCATCATTTTCTGCCTTAGCGAAAAGTTTATCAGCTATTTCAGGGAATTGCATTTGAAGTGAAGTATATCTTACTTCGCTTTCAAGGTATTCTCTGAATGATGCAGTAGGCTCTTTAGAATCAAGAACGAAAGGATTCTTTCCTTCTTCTCTAAGAAGAGGATTGAACCTGTAAAGGTGCCAGTAACCTGCTTCAACAGCATCTTTTTCTTTTGTTTGAGTTTTGCCCATTCCAGCTTTTATTCCATGGTTTACACATGGAGCGTAAGCCATAATTAGTGAAGGTCCTTTGTAGCTTTCAGCTTCAACCAATGCTTTCATGAACTGGTTCTTGTTTGCTCCCATAGCAACCTGAGCTACATATACATAACCATAAGTTGCCGCAATCATACCAAGATCTTTCTTCTTGATATCCTTTCCTGCTGCAGCAAACTTAGCAACTGCTGCAGTTGGAGTAGCTTTAGAAGACTGTCCACCAGTGTTTGAGTAAACCTCTGTATCGAATACAAGTACATTTACATCTTCTCCACTTGCAAGAACATGGTCAAGTCCACCGTATCCTATATCATAAGACCATCCGTCTCCACCAAAAATCCATACAGATTTCTTGATTAGATAATCTTTTCTGTCAAGTATATTTTGAACTGATTTCTTACAATCATCACATGGAGTAAGTTTTTGAAGAAGTTCAAGAACTTCTGCAGAAGCAGCTTTAGAAGCTTCTCCATTTTCCATAGTGTCTATCCAAACCTTGAATGCTTCTTTGATTTCAGCACTAAAGATTTCTTTAGCCATAAGAGTTTCCATGTTAACCTTGATGTTGTCTCTCATTTGCTTAACGCCCATAGCCATTCCGTATCCATACTCGGCATTGTCTTCAAACAGTGAGTTAGCCCATGCTGGTCCTTTGCCTTGTGCATCCTGGCAGTAAACTGTAGAAGGAGCAGATCCACCCCAGATTGAAGAACATCCAGTAGCATTGGCAATTATCATTCTATCTCCGTAAAGTTGAGTTACAGCCTTGGCATAAGGAGTTTCTCCACATCCTGCACAAGCTCCTGAGAACTCAAGATAAGGCATTGCAAACTGACTTCCCTTTACAGATTTTTTATCCATAATATTATCTTTTATAGTTACATTCTTAATTGCATAATCCCAGTTTGGAACTTCTTTTTCAGTTTGGGTTCCGATAGGTTTCATTACAATTGCTTTATTCTTAGAAGGACAGATGTCTACGCAGTTTCCACATCCTGTACAGTCAAGTGAAGATATTTGAATTTTGTATTGAAGTCCTTCAAATCCTTTACCTTTTGCATCTATAGTTTCAAAAGTCTCAGGCGCATTAGCCTTTTCTTCTTCACTAAGAAGGAATGGTCTTATAACAGCGTGTGGACATACGAATGCACACTGGTTACATTGAATACAATTGTCCATTTGCCATTCAGGTACGTTTACAGCTATACCTCTTTTCTCATAAGCAGCAGTTCCCTGTGGGAATGTACCGTCTTCTCTTCCTACGAACTTACTTACTGGAATATCGTCTCCGTCTTGTCTGTTTATAGGCTCAAGTATTTCAGTGATAAATGCCGGCTTATCTGAATCGTCTACAGCTACAACTGTTGCTTCTGCATTAATCCAAGCAGCAGGAACTTCTATTTTAACTAGTTCAGTTATTCCCTGCTTAACAGCCTCTTCGTTCATTTTTACAATTTTTTGACCTTTTTTACCGTATGATTTTTCAATTGCCTTGTTAAGGTATCCAGTAGCTTCCTCTATCGGAATTACTCCTGAAAGCTTAAAGAATGCAGACTGCATTACCATGTTTGTTCTATTTCCAAGTCCGATATCTTCAGCAATTTTAGTTGCATTTATTGTATAGAACTTAACATCATTCTCAGCAATAGCCTTCTTAAGTTCACCTGGAAGATTAGCTTCAATCTCTTTTGCAGACCATAGAGTATTAAGAAGGAAAGTTCCACCTTTCTTGATACCTTTTAGAAGGTCATACTTATCAACATAAGACTGCTGAGCACAAGATATGAAGTCAGCTTTATTTATAAGATATGTAGATCTGATAGGAGCATCACCGAATCTCAAGTGAGAAGCAGTTACACCACCAGATTTTTTAGAGTCATATGAGAAATAACCTTGTGCATACTTATCAGTATTGTCACCGATTATTTTTATTGCGTTTTTATTTGCTCCAACTGTACCGTCTGAACCAAGACCCCAGAATTTACAGCTGATAGTTCCTTTAGAAGCAACATCGATAGGCTCTCCAAGTGGAAGTGATCTAAAAGTTACATCATCAACTATACCTAGTGTGAACCCGTCTTTTGGCTCGTTTGCAGAAAGATTCTCAAATACAGTCTTGATATGTGAAGGAAGTGTATCCTTTGATCCAAGTCCATATATTCCGCCTACGATTAATGGCTTGTCTTCCTTGTCATAAAACATTGACTTAATATCAAGGTAAAGAGGCTCGCCAAGTGAACCAGGCTCTTTTGTTCTATCAAGTACAGAAATTTTCTTAGCTGTCTTTGGAAGTACATCGAAGAAATATTTCTCTGAGAAAGGTCTGTAAAGGTGTACTTTAACAACACCGACTTTTTCTCCCTTAGCTATTAAATAATCGATAGTTTCTTCTATTGTTTCAGTTACTGATCCCATTGCAATTATTACTCTGTCCGCATCTGGAGCTCCATAATAATTAAAAGGCTTGTAAGTTCTTCCTGTCACCTTGCTTATGTCTTCCATGTATCCCGCCACTTTTTCTGGTAGATTCTCATAGAAACCGTTAGATGCTTCTCTTGCCTGGAAGAAGATATCCGGGTTTTGAGCAGTACCTCTAGTTACAGGGTGCTCTGGGTTCAATGCTCTGTCTCTGAATGCCTGAACAGCTTCAAAGTCAAGCAGTTTTTCAAATTCACTATAATCTATTACTTCGATTTTTTGAATTTCATGTGAAGTTCTGAATCCGTCAAAGAAATGTACGAAAGGTACTCTTGAATTGATTGCAGTAAGATGTGCAACACCTGCAAGGTCCATAACTTCCTGAACGCTTCCTGAAGCCAGGAATGCAAATCCAGTTTGTCTTGCAGCCATAACATCAGAGTGATCTCCGAATATTGACAATGCATGACTTGCTATAGCTCTGGCACTAACATGGAAAACACCCGGCAATAATTCACCAGCTATCTTGTACATGTTTGGAATCATAAGTAATAATCCCTGTGATGCTGTAAATGTTGTTGTTAGGGCTCCTGTAGCCAGTGCACCGTGAACGGCTCCTGAAGCTCCACCCTCTGACTGTAATTCAGTCACCTTTACTTCTTGTCCGAATAGATTTTTTTGTCCGTTTGCAGCCCAATCGTCTACGTGCTCAGCCATCGGTGATGACGGAGTAATAGGGTAGATTGCTGCTACGTCAGTGAATGCATAGGAAACATAAGCTGCTGCCGTATTTCCATCCATAGTTCTCATTGATTTTGCCATTTAAACTAACCTCCTTGGTTATCTTGTATACAATATGCAGAACAGTTACAACTAAGTATAATATGCGCAGTACTAATCGTCAATAGAAAAACATAACGTTTTTTATATTTTCTTCCTTTGATTATTCCGCAAGGTCTAAAAATACTTATTTAAGCAAGTTAACAAGTTTCTGCCTGCAATATGTTCTTATAAAGAATATCAAGTCTATTGACTTTTTAAAAGAAAAATTAAGTTTTTTTTGCATTTTATTTATTTAAAACCGAATTTTATGTTTTAAATTAATTACGCGTTGTAATTGTTTTCCTGGAAATTTGTCCGCCATGCAAGGAACGGAAATCACCTTTCAAATTGTTCACTTTTTGAAATTCCTACTGTTAAAAAATACACTGGTTCCATTTAACGTTTATACAACTAAGAGCAACGTTCACGTTTTAAATACAATCCATATAATATTAGGAACAATTCACTAATTTTAGTGTAACAATTCCTTCTATAATTCATACGTGGAATCTGCTTATACTTCCTCGCTGTTAATATTATCCATAAACCTTTTATTATATTCCTCTTCTATTGAATAACCCAGAAGTTTCTGTCTTAAATTCATTGCTGCAACCTCCACTATCATTGAAGTGTTTCTTCCTATCCTTACTGGTATTTTAGATTTAGGAATACTGACTCCAAATACATCCTCATATTCACTGTCAAAACCTAGTCTGTCATATACCTGCTTGTCCCCCCATTCTTCAAGATCCAAAATGAGTCCAAGCTTCTGATTTATCTTTACAGAACCTACACCATACATATATTTTATATCTATGATTCCAACACCTCTTATTTCCAATAAATGCCTTGTCAATGGAGGAGAGGTGCATTCAATGCTGTTATCTATCATCCTCATTATTACAGCGTCGTCGGCAACAAGCCTGTGACCCTTCTTGATAAGCTCCAGTGCTGTTTCACTCTTACCTATTCCACTTTTTCCTCTTATGAGCACTCCAACTCCATATACCTCCATAAAAACTCCGTGAATGGTCTTTTCGGGAGATAACTTCTCCTCAAGAAAAATTCCCAGGTCCCTAATAAGCTTGGTTGTTCTGTCTTGCGTACGCAGTAGAGCCCTTCCGTGTTTTTTTGCACAATACAACATGGCAGGATCAACTTCTCTTCCAGAACATACTATTACAGCCGGTATTGGATATGAGAAAATCTTATTCAGCCTGTTTATCTTTATCCCTCCGCTAAGGGTATCTATATAATTCGATTCCGTCCTTCCAATTATCTGTATTCTTTCATAACCGAACATATCAAAATAACCTGCCAGCTGAAGTCCCGGTCTTATAAGTTCTCCGTTATGGACATGGGCGTCCTTGGCTTCAGGCATATATATCACTTCCAAATCCATTCCTTTTACAATTTCCTTCATAGAAATCAATTTCATTTGACCTCACCATCCTTGTTAAAATATTCGAATACGCTTTTTACTGTCTTACTGTTCATTAGCGGTGCCTTCTCAAGGTCCTCAAGGGATGCTTTTTTCACACCTTCAACAGAGCCGAAATATTTAATTAGTGCTAGCTTCCTTTTTTCACCAACACCTTCAATATTGTCCAGGACAGTCTTGAAGGTATTCTTTTTCCGCAAGTTCCTGTGATAGCTAATAGCAAACCTATGAACCTCGTTCTGTATTGAACTTATAAGACGGTAGAGCTTGGTATTTCTTAAAAGCATTATTTCCTTGTTTTCATAAATGAGTCCCCTTGTGGCATGCTTGTCGTCCTTTACCATTCCTGCAACTGGTATCCTGAGTCCATGGTCCCTGAGAACTTCCTTTACTATGTTCACATGACCCTTGCCTCCATCTACAAGTATGAGATCAGGGAACTTTCCAAAACCCTTCTTTTCCTCTATAAGGCTTCTTTCCTTGAGGCCCCTGTTAATCCTTCTTTCAAGCATTTCCTCCATGGATCCATAATCGTCTTGACCAATTACTTCCTTGATTCTGAACCTTCTATAGCTGCTCTTCTTGAACTCGCTTTCCTCAAGGACCACCATGGAACCTACATTTTCAACTCCCTGAATATTGGATATATCATATCCCTCAACCCTAAAAGGTATATCTTCAAGACCTATGAGCTCCGTCAATTCTTCAAGGGCATCCTGGTTTTCTTTTCTTCTTATCTTTATCTTCTCTATATCCTTTTCAAGCTTTTCTTCTGCATTCTTCTTGACCATCTTCATTAGCATGCTTTTTTCTCCCTTAATGGGAATCTTAAGTTCAACCTTGCTGCCTCTTTTTTCTCCAAGCCATTTGGAAATGAGATCCTGGTCAGGTATTTCGGTTTCAATATATATTTCCTTTGGAATATACACAGTACCGGAGTAGTACTGTTTTACAAAAGAGGATACAAAATCAGAAGTGCTGTCCTCCAGGTTTCTTGTCATAAGATAGTCTTCCTTTCCTATGACTTTTCCCCCTCTTATGAAGAAAATCTGTACTATTGCGTCACTCTCTCCCGTTGCAAGTCCTATGACATCCAAATCCTTAAGGTTAGTATTTGTGATTTTCTGCTTGTCGCTAAGGTTTCTTATGGCAGATATCCTGTCTCTGTATTCTGCGGCATGTTCGAATTGGAGGTTTTCGGAAGCTTCCATCATCCTTTCTTCAAGAATATTTATAAGCTTGTCTTCCCTTCCGTTCAAGAGTTGAAGAACCTCGTCTATTGATTCTTTGTACTCTGCACTATCAATCTTGCCTATACAGGGTCCCTTGCATCTTTCTATATAATAGTTGAGACAGGGTCTTGCACTTTCTTTTCCTGTAACTATTTTAAGGCTGCAGTTTCTTATCTTAAATATGTTCCTTATGCTTTCTATTGTCTGCTTTACAGCATAGGAGCTTGTATAAGGACCGAAATATTTGCTGCCGTCCTTCTTTATTTGCCTCACCTTCATAATCCTGGGGAATTTCTCATTTACTGTAACCTTTATATATGGATACTGCTTGTCGTCCATAAGCATTGTATTGTATTTCGGTCTATGCTTCTTGATGAAATTGGCTTCAAGCATCAATGCTTCGATTTCAGAATCAGTTATAATATATTCAAAGGAATCAATATTTGAAATCATCTTCTGAATTTTGCTAGCATGATTCCTCGACTGGAAATACTGCTTAACCCTTTTCTTCAGATTTTTTGCCTTACCTATATATATTATTTCATCCTTCTTATCTTTCATAAGATAGATTCCAGGATTAACCGGAATCTTCTTAAGTTCTTCCTTTATATCAAACATTTTTTCTCCCGATAAAAACTATGTGCTTGAAACTCCGTATATGAAAAAACTCCATATGTTTTGTATATGGAGTTTTTATGCAGTTAACTCAGCTTAGCTACTTTCTTGCAGCTTAAGAAAGTTAAAATATGCATAACCCCTTGAAGCGTTGGTGTT
>JAUVAG010000177.1 GCA_030591825.1 Dethiosulfatibacter sp. | reverse complement strand
CCTTAGCTCCACTTTGTGACATATATGTTGAATAAATCCAGCCGACTTAATGAAATCGTCAGATAAATCCAGTTTTATGGACCTTTTGAATTTTGGAAATGTGAGAACTGTACCAAGCATGAACCAGGTGGCATTGCTAATATGCAATACACACACTCAGTATGCAAACCACCCATATATTTCTCTGGCCTTATCCATATACTCGTCAGTACCAGCTTTATTATCCTCATAAAGTTGGTGC
The DNA here is from genome assembly GCA_030591825.1 of Dethiosulfatibacter sp. Classification (GTDB taxonomy): domain Bacteria; phylum Bacillota; class Clostridia; order Tissierellales; family Dethiosulfatibacteraceae; genus Dethiosulfatibacter. The sequence continues at coordinate 4,003 of JAUVAG010000177.1, read as the reverse complement.
CAATCCTCCTGAACAGGGATATCTTCATATAGCTTTAGTCTCCAGGCTTCCAGCATATGTATTTTTGAATTCATAAAATCAGCAGCACATATCACCCTATTCCCTGATATTTCAGCAAGCTTTTCAATCCATTCCATCCCTTCATCGCATCGGAGCAGATGATGGTCAAGAATCAGGGTCTTAACATTCTCAGCAAGTCTCAAGGAATTGATCCAAACCATGTCTTTCTTATTTTTCATCCTGTCTGTCAGGTAAAGAGGAGGCCCGCTTGCCAATACGATATCCGGACTGCATCCAATTATTTTATCTACCGTATCCTCGTTAAAGAGCTGAGTATCGGAAGCGTGTAAAAATACACTGTCGCCGTCGTCAATCATCGTCATCATTACACTGCCGTTGTGTACTGCATCTTCACCGTGAGGAACAGGACCATGGAAAGACAAAAGATCATCCACCTTGCCTTTTGCTTCATTGACTGGTCTGTTAAAGCCGAGGATAACAGCTTCCTGACGCCTTATCATCTTGTCACTATATGCAATGTCATGGTTCATCCAAATCTTGCAGTGGGAAGGAATATCTTTAGCCTGTTCTACGGAAAGCTGATATGGGTTTGCATCAAACAAGAGTATGTGATCCCCATGGAGATGGCTTATGACAATGTCTGTAGCATCCTTAAGCTCCTTAATTATCCTGTTCCTGATTATCCGCCCTACTCCAACCTGGATAGGATGAGGCATCAATCCATGTCTTTTGTACCCCAAAGCTATACCGGGATCAATTACAATTTTTCTGTCTCCAGTTTCAACAACACAGTTCAATCCTCTTACACCCAGGGACTCCGTTCCCAATATTCTTATTTTCATCTCTATACACCCCCATTCAACAAACAATAAAATTGAAGGACAATTTGTCAGGCATGCTTAATATTTGTATGATTTGATATTTCCGTGTTAGTTGTACATAAATCATCAACATTAAGGTCATGAACATCATGACAGCCAGTTATACGTGCAAATGTTTTTATTTCCTCTAGGGATACTTTCAAATAATTAAATAATCTAAGGGCACTGTTACCAATATTTAGTCTTTTTCTCAAATCTTCATCTTGTGTTGCACAACCAACGGGACATTTGCCATTATTACATACTCTATATTGCTGGCAAACCGAGGCCATCATTGCAGCCGTTCCTATTGCAATGGCATCAGCTCCCATAGCCAGTGCCTTGGCAAAATCTGAAGGTACTCTTAATCCTCCAGTAATAACCAAATCAATATTCAGATTATTTTCTATTAAATATTTTTTCGCTCTGTACAAAGCATAAATTGTAGGTACAGTTGTAGAATCCTTAATTAGCTTTGGACTTGATCCAGTTGATCCACCTCTACCATCGATGGTAATAAAGTCTGGATTTGAAAAAGCTATAACTTCTAAATCCTCTTCTATTCTACCTGCGGCAATTTTAACCCCTATAGGTCTGCCATTGGATTTTATTCTAAGGGTATTCACCAACTCTTTCAAATCCTCTTTTGTTTTTATATCCTTAAATTTTGAAGGGCTAATAATATCTTTTCCCAAAGGTTTTTGTCTTATTTCTGCAATCTCCTCAGTAACTTTAGCACCAGGTAAATGTCCACCCATTCCAGGCTTTGTTCCCTGTCCAATTTTAATTTCGATTGCATCAACATTTTGCAAGTTTTCATCTGTTACACTGTATAAATTCGGAACATATTCAAATATGTATTTGTAAGCCGACTCCATTGATTCTGTTAAAATTCCACCCTCACCTGAGCACATTGCAGTCTCCGCAAGAGCAGAACCTTTTGCCATAGATATTTTCATTTCTCTAGACAATGCACCAAAAGACATATGGGTTATATAAACTGGATGCTCAATTACCATAGGATATTTAGCTTTTTTTCCAATAATGGTTGTAGTATTGACCTGATCATTGTCGTCTAATGGCAATTTATACAATTGAGCGCCTAAAAATAAAATATCATCCCACGAAACTACAGGCAATCTTGTTTTCATTGGCTCAGATACATACTTACCAGTTTTTGCCATAGTATGAATTGTTTTCATATGAGGCTCCATACTGTCATCATCTCTCTCAAATCCACTTGGATATGATAAATCTCTTTCTATAGAAGAATCAATTATTTCATTCCTTGATTCAGCAATATTATCAATTTCTTTTTCTATTTCACTTGGAGGCGTATACTCCTTAAAGTATATCTTGGCAGCATTGCAAACAGGACATCTATATCCTTCCGCCAATTCTTCGAATAAAACACCTTCTTTGTTTTCATCATAAATATATTCACAAACATCGCACTGATATTTCATAATCTTACTCCTTTGCTCATAGTAAAAAGTCTTCTGGTTCATAGAAATTCTGTCCACTTTGACACCCTGGGCATTTATTCGGAGGTTCTTTACCCTCGTGAACATAACCACATGTAAGACATTTCCATTTTATATTAATATCTCTTTTAAATACGCTATCAGTCTCTAAAAGATCAGCTAGTTTATCAAGTCTTTCCTTGTGCAATACTTCAATCTTTGTAATCTGTTGAAAAAGCCTGGCTGTATTGAGTTTCCCATCCGCCATAGCATCCTGATATAATTTAGGATAAATATTGGTAGATTCATCTTCCTCATCAATGACTGCAGTTTTTAAGTTTTCTAAAGTATCCCCTCTAAGGTTCAATATCCTCATAAATTCTCTGAAGTGAGAAAGCTCATTGAAAGCTATTTCTTCCAATACCTTCGCATAATAATGCAACCCCTGCTCTCTAGCAATTTCCGCAAAGATTTCATATCTACATCTTGCATATGCTTCATTTTTCATCACTTCTAGTATCTCTTTATCATCTAACATCATACGCCCTCCACTTATTCTGATTTTTCTCTTCTTTCTATAACTAATTGACAGATAAGCTCATCTGTTTATTGATTGTACTAAAATAAATTATATCATCAAATTGTTGATAGGTGTAAATACATTAGTATTGACACCTCTTTTTTTTAGGTATACACTTAGGTTAACATAATAAATGAACCTATACTTTTAACGTTGCACAATACAACAAAAAAGAAGGAGATGAATTTATGTCAAAAGTAGCAAAAACATCGGAAAATATGAAAAAATGTATCTGCATGAAGTGCCCGAGCTATACCTTTTATTGTAAAATGAAATCCATGCCTGGAAATATGATTCTTATGATGGGTGACAAGGATAAGATTCACGCAGAAGGTATGTTCTGCGCCTACGAAAAAAGCCATTGCATCAAAGAAGAAAAAGGTTGTATCTGTAGTACTTGTGAACTTTTCAAGGAAAATGAATTGGGCAAAGGCTATTTCTGTACTGCAACCGACGGTAAATAAACCAATTTGGAATTATTAAAAAACCGCTCTAGTCCATTAATCATAAAAAGGAATAGAGCGGTTATCTTTTATTTTCCTATACGGTACATCTCAAATTAAATGATATCTTTATTACAAACAAATTGATTTTTGCCATTATTTTTGGCATAATACAACTTTGTATCCACTTTTTGAATTAATTCTTCTATACTCTCACCTTCATCCTGCACTACTCCACCACTAAAAGTAACTACACTGTTATCCGGCAAAACAAGTGTTTTACTTGATTATTGTAATCTATTACAATAATTATAAGCTGAATCCAAATCAGTATCTGGCATAATTACCAAAAACTCTTCGCCACCGTATCTTCCTACAAAATCAGTTTCACGAGCCATCCGATTAATCAATCCCGCCAAATTAATTATAATTTCGTCTCCCTTTTGATGCCCAAATCGATCATTAACACTTTTAAAATTATATTTACCCTTAAAGCGGTTGAAAAACGAACTCCAGGCTATGCCATAGGCATTTCCTATCATAATAGTACGAACAGCTCCAAGAATACCTTTTGCTTTAGGTAATCCATAAACTTCTACAAGACGGTTCCACGAATCTTCAGATGGATTACCTCTG
>JAUVAG010000017.1 GCA_030591825.1 Dethiosulfatibacter sp. | reverse complement strand
GGTTTGTCCGTAGGTAGTATATATGCTGTAATTGCTCTTGGTTATACCATGGTTTATGGAATAATCAAACTGATCAACTTTGCTCATGGTGAAGTAATGATGATGGGTGCATATTTCGCATTCATTACTGTAATTGCAACTGGTATGCCTTTCTTTATGGTACTTATTGTATCTATGGTAATGGCCGCCCTTTTAGGTGTAGCTATTGAAACACTGGCGTACAAGCCCCTCAGAAAAGCACCAAGAATATCCGCACTTATAACCGCTATTGGTATGAGTTTATTTCTGCAGAATCTTGCTCTGGTAATTTTCAAGGCCGATCCGAAAGTTATGCCTACGGATCTAATAATAAAAAAACCTATAATGATTGGTCCACTTCAAGTAGGAACCGTTACAATTCTAACTATCGCGCTTTCAATATTCTTTATGATACTATTAGACTTTTTTATTAAGAAAACAAAACCAGGTAAAGCCATGAGAGCAGTTTCAGAAGACAAAGAAGCTTCAATTCTTATGGGAATCAACGTAAACAGAACAATAAGCATCACCTTTGCAATAGGTTCGGCACTAGGTGCTCTTGGTGGAGTATTATACGCAGTTGCTTATACTCAGGTTTACCCTACTATGGGAGTTATGCCTGGACTTAAAGCTTTTGTTGCAGCAGTACTGGGCGGAATAGGTCTGATTCCTGGAGCCATGCTTGGTGGATTTGTGATCGGAATGGTTGAAACAATAACAAAAGCCTATATATCAAGTCAATGGTCTGATGCCATAGTTTTCGGCATACTGATTGTAGTACTCATATTCAAACCTACAGGCATATTAGGTAAAAACGAAAGAGAGAAGGTGTAGGTATGAAGCAAAATACAAAAAAAAGTTATATTTTCAATATTTCATCAATCATTCTTCTCTTCGTATTGATGAAAATATTAATGTCGGCAAATATATTGACTAAATACTATACAGGTATAGTCATTTTTATATGTATAAATATTATTCTAGCTGCAAGTCTCAATCTTGCAACAGGATATCTTGGCCAGCTTGCGCTTGGTCATGCAGGCTTCATGGCAGTAGGAGCATACGCATCGGCTATTACAGCCATTGCAATTAAACCTTCAATCGTTGAATTTTGTTCAACCCTTCCTGAAGGTATAAAATTCTTGATCAACCCTGCCACAGTTATACTTTTAACGAGCTTGATTGTAGCAGGAATAATAGCAGGACTTGTAGGTATAGCAATCGGTATACCCGCACTTAGATTAAGAGGTGACTACCTGGGTATCATAACCCTTGGATTCGGTGAGGTCATCAGGGTGGTCATAAACAATATAAAACCGATAACAGGCGGCGCCCAAGGTCTTTCAGGAATCCCAAGAATAACAACCTTTAACAACGTATACTGGATAACCGTGGTAGTGGTAGCAATTCTCTATACACTAACCCATTCACGACAGGGCCGTGCAATCATATCAATTAGAGAAGATGAAATCGCTGCCGAAGCAGTAGGAATACGGACTACAAAATACAAGGTTATGGGCTTTGCAATAGCAGCATTTTTTGCAGGAATAGGCGGAGGTTTATACGCCCATTATATCGCATTCCTAGACCCAAATACATTCGGATTCATGAGATCGGTAGAGATACTGGTAATAGTAGTACTTGGAGGAATGGGAAGCTTGACGGGCTCCATAATTGCAGCAATACTACTCACCATACTTCCTGAAGCATTGAGAGACTTTGCAGAATACAGACTCCTTATATATTCAGGACTTCTAGTAATAATGATGATTTTCAGACCTCAGGGAATATTTGGAACACATGAATTCTCAATGTCAGGATTCATCCATAAATTAAGGCATAATCAGATTATCTCACCAAGAAAAGAAGTAAAGGAAGGTGAATAATATGGCATTACTTGAAACAAAAGAAATGGCAATGCAATTTGGCGGACTTAGAGCCGTTGACAATTTTGAAATATCAATAAACAAACACGAATTGGTAGGTCTTATTGGTCCAAATGGTGCTGGGAAAACTACTATTTTCAACATGTTAACTGGTGTATATGAACCTACTGAAGGCAGCATTATACTTGATGGGAAAGATGTAACTGGTAAAAAACCCTATGAAATTGTAAAATTTGGTGCTGCAAGAACATTTCAGAACATAAGACTCTTCAAAGATCTTACTGTTATAGACAATATAAAAATCGCTTACCACAACGAGATGAAATATTCTACTCTTGAAGGAATCTTCAGATTGAAAAGATACTGGAAAGAGGAAAAAAAAGCACATCAGGAATGCCTTGATTTTCTGAAAATATTCGACATGGAAGATTATGCAGAAACTTTGGCAAAAAACCTTCCATACGGCAAGCAGAGGAAACTCGAAATAGCTAGGGCACTTGCAACCAATCCAAAGATACTCATGCTCGACGAGCCTGCTGCAGGAATGAATCCCCAGGAAACTCACGAGCTAATGGAAACAATACATTTCATAAGAGATAAATTCGATATAGCCATACTTCTTATAGAACATGATATGCACCTAGTCATGGGGATCTGTGAAAGAATCGTAGTAATAGACTACGGAAAAATAATTGCAAAAGGTACACCTGATGAAATCAAGAATAATCCCGATGTAATCAGAGTATATTTGGGAGAGTAGGTGAATATATGTTAAAAATTGAAGATATAAACGTATTTTATGGGAAAATCCATGCAATTCACGATTTAAGCTTCCATGTAAAGGAAGGAGAAATTGTTACCCTGATAGGTGCAAACGGCGCTGGTAAAACTACCATCCTGAAGGCAATATCAAGAATCCTTACTCCTGAAAGTGGAATCATCAAATTCAGGAATGAAGATATGGCGAAATTTCCACCTCATCAAATCATAGACATGGGTATGGCCCACGTACCAGAAGGAAGAAGGGTATTTTCAAAGATGAGCGTACGCGAAAACCTTGAAATGGGTGCTTATATAAGAAAAGATCTTCGAGAAATAAAAGACGACCTTGAAATGGTATTCACAAGATTTCCAAGACTTAAGGAAAGAATAAAGCAAGCAGCAGGTACATTAAGCGGTGGCGAACAACAAATGCTGGCAATGGGAAGGGCTCTTATGTCAAGACCAAAGATAATCCTTATGGATGAGCCTTCAATGGGTCTAGCTCCAATTCTTGTTGATGAGATATTTAGCATCATAAGAGATGTAAACGATGCAGGCACTACCGTTCTTTTAGTTGAGCAGAATGCAAACAAAGCCCTTAAGATTGCAGACAGAGGCTATGTACTTGAAACTGGAAAGGTAATCGCCGAAGGAAAGGCAAGCGACCTTCTTCAAGACCAGGCTGTCAAGGAAGCATACCTTGGTGGATAATCCAAAATTCAAGCAATCTATATCAGTTTAATAGAGCATACAAAAACACATGGTGAATTTATATCTCCATGTGTTTTATATTGCCCACAGCCTTACTTGTTTACAACAGGTTCTGAAAATTCATATCCATTAAGGTCTATTCTAATGCTTTCCATAACTACATCTTCTTTAGGCTTGTCATCACTTTTAGTATCTACATTTGCTATCCTGTCAACTTCATCCATACCATAAAACACTTTTCCAAATCCAGCATAGTCGCCATCAAGAAAAGTTGCATCTCCGTGGACTATGAAAAATTGTGATCCTGCAGAATTGAAGTCCCTGCTTCTTGCCATGGATATGACACCAGGAACATGACTGATTGTATTGTCAAAGCCGTTATTGGAAAACTCTCCATCTATTGAATATCCTAGATTTCCAGCTCCCGTACCAAGCGGATCTCCACCCTGGATCATGAAATCCTTCATAACTCTATGGTAAATAAGTCCGTCATAAAAACCGGTTCTTGCCAGCGACAAGAAGTTATTTACTGTATTTGGAGCAATTTCTGGATATAACTCAAGTATTATTGGTGCTCCATCCTTAATTTCTATCTTTACAATAGGAAGTCCTTCTGAAGGTGTGTAAGCAGCTTCAGGATTAAGTTCTGCATAGTAATCTCCAAATGAAAAATCCTCTACCCTTATGTCTTCATTACCTTCATTACTGTTTAATAAATTATCAACATCCGACACAGGTTCTTCCACAATATCTTCTTCTCCCTTTTGTGTACATCCAACAACTGCAAAAAGTAAGATAAAAACCATTGCAATCAACATCAGTTTTCTTAATTTCTTGTTCTTCATATATCCTCCGATTTTCATATGTAATAAACCCAATTCCGGCATTTTTATATAAGCATTTATTATCAGTATATATATTCCAGACATTAAGTTCTTTTTTATATCTTTAATTCTGTTACTTATTTGAGAAATTAATAGAGATGAACAGAAGTCCATCTCATTAAATGCTTATTTAATATCCAAATTTCGTTTCTAAAATTATGGAAGAATTATTCTTCGTCTTCTTCGTCTTCTTCTCCACCAAATATCTCTTCAAATACACTTCCAACTTTTTCGAATTCCTTGTCAGACTCTATTGCTAGTAGTTCAACACCTTTTTCATCTTCCTTGTATCCATAGATGAAGTATTCTTCTTGTCCTTCTGGTAGAAGTGCAACATATTCTTTTTCGTCTATTTCAACAACTGCAAGAACAAGGCATTCCTTCTCTTCGCCATCATCAAAAGTAACCATCATTGTATCTTCGCCTACTTCGTGACTATGCTCGTGGTCATGTCCACATCCGCATCCTTCTCCACATCCTTCGTGGTTATGCTCTTCTTGACTCTCACAACATTTTTCTTCTTTGTTATCTGAACAACACTTATCTTTTTCTAAATTATCATCACCGCAACCGCAGTTATGTTCTTTACTCATATTAAATCTCCTAACTTATATTTCCACCTATTTCAACTATTGGGGATTTATACTAAATAATATCACATTCAGCCTCAAAAACCAACGTTTTAATATGCTGAAAGAATTAAATTTAATTCATATTCTCTATCACTCTTTAAACAAGGGGTTTCACACAGTCTATAATTAATGGTATGCTTCTTACACTGTCAAAACCTTTCCTTTTCCAGTTATCATACAGCTTTATATCAACAAATCCTTCATTTTTTAATATTTGCACAAGAGCTACAGAGCTTATAGGATAAAGAGTAATTCTATTTTCAATTTCCTTGTTGGTTTCTTTTATACTCAATACAGTATGAAATTCAATTTTATCATCATTATTTGATTTGTAATTTCTAATAAATTTAATATGTTCATTCTCAATAGTCGGAAGAAAATCAATATTCTGATCCAGTATTCTGTCATAGAATTTCATATTATCAGCTCCCTAATTCATTATTTTTTCTGCTTTTCTCTTTATCTTTCTTCCTATGGAAGTCGTCAGTATAACAGCACTTGAAATAGCCAGGGCAACAAGTACAGTCTCCGTTCCAACCTCCATCGCCATAATATAGTCTGCTTCAATAATTTTCTTTATAGCGTAATAAAGCCCATATCCGGGTACTAGAGGAATCATTCCTGGAATTACATATACTGTAGCAGGGACCCTTCTTTCCTTAGCCATAATTTCACTATAAAAACCTACTGCAAGAGCTCCTGTAAAGGCTGCCATTACAACAGAATCAAACTGAACAAGCGATATTGAATACACTATCCATCCCAAGGCTCCTCCGATTGAAGCAAAGACCAACTGTTTTCTTGGTATATTAAACAGTATTCCAAACCCGAAAGTACATAAGAAGGAAAAAATAAAATCAAGTATCATATACTGCCTCCAAATATCATAATATACCCCTGTAAAACAGTACCTACTCCAAGCGCCAGAGCTACTGCAATTAATACAGCCTCCATCATCCTTGATGTTCCCGATACAAAATCTCCTGATATTATATCTCTGATTGAGTTGACTATTGCAACTCCTGGTACCAGTGGCATAAGTGAACCTATTATTATGCTGTCTATGTCCGCATATACTCCAAAACATTCCAGTGACTTGATGAAAATCAGTGCAGCAAACATGTTTATAATACCACCTGTAAAGTTCTTCATAAAGAATGGAAGCTTGTATTTTATTGATATAAGCGAAAACATTATTACAAACATACTTGTTAGAAAAGCTAGAGAAAATTCAATGGGTCCTCCTCCGAACAAAAGGGTGAAAAAGCCTCCTGCAACACCTCCACCAAGTATAATTTGCCAGTTCTTAAACTCAGGAGCATTTTCAATTCTTTCAAGATCCTTATCAGCTTCAGTCACAGTAATGCTTCCCGATGCAAATCCTCTAGAGAAGTTGTTTACCATTGCTATTCTTTCAAGATCTATTCTTTCGATACTTGTTCTATGGATGATTGAATAGTATTCTCCATCATACTCAATATTAATGAATATTCCAGTTGGAACAACAAAGCAGTTTGCATCTTCAATACCCTTTGAGTTGCATATTAGATTTATTGTCTCCTCTACCCTGTAGGTTTCGGCTCCATTTTCCAGTAGAATCTTCCCCGCCCTTCTGGAGAGCTTTAGAATCCTGTTTATTTCATTTTTGTTCATATATTTCTCCCGAATTTCCATAATTTCTTAAATTTAAGTGTATTATAACAAACAACCCCTGTGAAAATCAAGTGATTTCCACAGGGGTTGTTACCCTCAATATTTGTCCTAAATATTATATGTATTTATAGGACCTTATTTATTTGCAAGAAGACCATTATATACATCTTCCATACCAAGAGATTTGAATTTTTCCTTCGTAGGAATTGCCTTTTCCTTGTCGTATGAACATGCTTCATAATACTTGTCAAGGGCGCTTTCCATGTCTACTTTTCTTCCCTTTGGAGGTCCACCAGAAGCTTCTTCAGTCATGAAACGTTTCGGAAGTCTGTCGTCATCCCGTCTGAATCCCCTCTCATAGTTAAGCGCTCTTTCAAGAGCTATAGTCCTTTCAGCCTTTCTTAGAAGCTCTTCCTTATCTGTCTCTATTCCTGTCAATGCTGTATAGATAGCTGCCAGGGTTGTGGCGTGAAGCTCGCAATTTATTACATTGAAGTCGCAGATACCTATGAGGTTTGTAACTACAAAGAATTCCTTCACAGATTTTAACCATTCCTTTGATTCCTTGTCATCAAATGGATCTTTCGGTTCTGTTACTCCAAGATCTGGATAAAGATATCCAAAAGCATCGATTGTAGCTGCATAAGGCCTCATATGACAGGCTCCTCTTTCAGAGGTTCCCAACGATACAGTCATGGCAGAGCTTCCCCTTGGATCCGTAGCGGGAATTTCCATTCCCTTTACAGTCATTGTATAGTCAAGAGCTCTTTTACCTATTTTTTCGGCTGCAACCTGAGAACCATCTGCAAACAAGTCTCCACAACCTTCCCTAAGTCCCATTTTCCTTAAAAGTTCCACCATTGCCTTTCCGTTTCCAAAATTAAGTTCCAATCCGTCAAGATCATCACTGGTGATTATTCCTTCCTCATACCATTCCATTGCAGCTGAGATTGTTGCTCCACCCGAAATTGTATCCAGACCATAAATGGTCAAATAATAATTGGCCATTGAAATATCTTCATATGAATTAACTCCACATCTTGGTCCAAGTGCAGCTATGGTTTCAAATTCAAGTTCTCCAACACCTATGTCATCCCCGTAGTCTGAATTCTTCATCACTATATATTTATGGCATCCAAGCTGACAAGAATAACAGGCTCTTCTTCTCACTTCAAACTTCTCCCTGTTGTTCCACAGTTGGGTAGGCATAATCGGCTCGAGCTTTTCAAACTGGTTTTGTCTGAAATTCCTTGTAGGTAGCAACCCGCATTCATTGGCACCGTCAAGCCATGCAGGAGTGCCGTATCCATGTACCGGACCCCAGGTATAGACTTCGTCCCTAATTTCCCTTATGGCCACTGCATTTATTTCCAGGAACTTATCCTTGTCGTTTATTTCTATCTTTCCATTTCCTTTTACTGCCACTGCCTTAAGATTTTTGGATCCCATTACAGCACCAGCACCGCCCCTTCCTGCAAAACAGTCATCGCTGAATATGCAAGCAATACTTGAAAGGTTTTCTCCGCCCTGTCCTATGCACGATATCTTGTATTCCTTTCCCAGTTCCTCATTAAGAATTTCTGTTGTTTCCCTGGTGTTCTTTCCCCAAAGGTGTGCTGCATCTTTGATTTCAACCTTGTCATTTTCTATTACTACTATTACCGGTTTATCCGCCTTACCTTCAAATATAATGGAATCATAACCTGCAAATTTCACTTCTGCACCGAAGTGGCTTCCCATGTTTGAAGACCCTATGGTGTTTGACAACGGTGACAGAAAATTAATTGAAATTCTTGATGCCGAAGCCATTGGAGTTCCTGTAAGAGGTCCAGTATTGAATGATAATATATTCTTCTCAGACAAAGGCTCTGTATCATGGGGAACTTCATCCCACAAAAGAGCAACCCCATAACCTTCTCCTCCAAGATATCTTTTTACATATTCCATGTTGAGCTTTTCCTTACTTATGTTTTTAGAACTCAAATCTATCCTTAATACACAATTTTTATAACCTTTCATCTCATCACCATCCCAACGCATTTCGAGGGCAGATTTTAACACATTCAGGTACTCCGCCACATAAATCACATTTGTAAGCCAAAGGCTTACCTTCAAATTCAATCATGCTTATTGCATCAATCGGACAATCTTCCGCACATTTACCGCAACCTATGCATGCATCGCTTATTGTTACAGCTCCGGTAAATGAATCTCTTGATATGGCATCAACCGGACAATGTTCTGCACATACCATGTCAGAACACTGCTGACATACATTTTGTTTAAAATGACCCATTTTCTTTTCACTAATTTTGATACCTGTAGCAGCTGGGTCCACTACTCCCAGATGAAATACAGAACATACAGACTCACATGCCCTGCAACCCTGACATAGATCAGGATTCACCCTTACTTTGATTACTCCCGGTTTCATAAAATCCTCCTTTTTTCTCCATTTTAATATTTCAAGTGCTGCTATGCTTGTTGCCTAACAATGCTTATGATACATCCAACTAAAGAATTATGAATTTTAACGAGGAACATAAAAATCGAACACAAAAATAGGAGCATACTCGAAATATTCGAATAGCTCCTTTGCAATCACGGCAGGCATAAAATCACTTCAATACCCATAGTTCTTAAATTCCTTATTCTGTCAATGTTTTATGCGGGAACGTAAGAATCGGAGATTTATTTATTTTTCTAACTTAATTATAAACCCTATTGTTACAATAGGGTCAAGGATTATTATTTATTTTATCGGAACCTGTAGTCTGATGAACATTCCTCTACTGTTTTCGTTAAAGACTGGAAGTTCTGTTATTACCTCACAGAGATACTCTCCTACAATTTCATAGTCATTATCATCAACAAAATCCAGGAGCTTTTCCGCATAGTAGAGCTCATTTTCAAAACCCTTCTCTCCTTTGAAGCATACACAGGCATAATTACCTCCCATTATTTTTTCAAATCCTTCATCCCTACTGAAATCAGTGTCAACAAATACAAAGATTTCAGTAGACTTGTAGTCTCTAACTTTGATATTATCCATTCTTATTAAGGATCCTACGTTGTGGAAATATATCATTGGAAGGTTATTGATCTCTACCTGGTTCTTCAACTCCCTAAGCATATACTCGTAGGTTTCTATGCCTTTCTCATAAATGTTTATTCCACTATTATAACAAAATATCCTCCTCTCGGGAAAATCCACAATGTTAACTGATTCAT
>JAUVAG010000231.1 GCA_030591825.1 Dethiosulfatibacter sp. | reverse complement strand
GTTTTCAATATACTTATAAACCAGCTTTACTTCTCCATATAGATTATCATCTGTTTTATATATATCAACAGTACACAGTACGTCATCTGTCAAGATAATGAAATCCTTTGTTTTCAAGCTTTCAGGCTTTACGCTATTAATATATTGCTTATAAACCGAATTATCTTTTAAAAAATCTTTTAAATCTAAAATCAAATATATCACCTCAAGACTGCAAGGAAAATTATATGTAAAATATACAGATTTGTCAAGCTATTTAACTAAGTTTTTTGAAACTAGTATTTCTGTGTCTCTTGCAATCATAAGTTCCTCATTTGTAGGAATTACAAACACCTTAACTTTTGCGTCATCTTTTGAAATAAGAGTCTCTTTTCCTCTTACATTATTCTTGTCATGATCAATGTTGATACCCATGAATTCAAGACCCTTGCAAATCTCTTCTCTTGAGTCAACTGAATTTTCGCCAAGTCCTGCAGTGAATACCAATACATCGACTCCACCCATGGCAGCCGCATAACTTCCGATGAATTTCTTGACTAAATAATGGAAAATGTCAAGTGCAAGCTGAGCTCTTTCATTTCCAGCTTCTGCTGCTTCCTCAATGTCTCTGAAGTCGCTACTTACTCCTGATATTCCAAGCACTCCTGATTCTTTGTTGATTATATGGTTTACTTCGTCTATCGAAAGATTTTTCTTGTCCATAAGGAATGTTACTATCGCAGGGTCTATGTTACCGCTTCTTGTACCCATTGCAAGTCCTTCAAGAGGAGTAAGTCCCATGCTTGTATCAATAGACTTTCCATCCTTTATTGCAGTAACACTTGCACCATTTCCAAGATGGCAAGTAATTATTTTAAGATCTTTAATATCTTTATTCAACATTTCGGCTGCTTTTGATGATACATACTTGTGTGAAGTACCGTGGAAACCATATTTTCTAATTCCAAGCTCCTTGTAAAGCTCATATGGCAACGGATATATGTATGCATATGCAGGCATTGTCTGGTGGAACGCAGTATCAAATACTCCTGCCATAGGTACTTCCGGCATCAATTCCTGACAAGCTCTGATTCCTATAATGTTTGGCGGATTGTGAAGTGGTGCAAGATCAATACAATCTTCCATAGCCGATATTACTTCTTCTGTGATAATCTCTGAACCTGCAAATTTCTCTCCACCGTGAACAACTCTATGTCCAACAGCATCAATTTCCTCAAGAGATGCAATCGCACCATACTCAGGATTTACAAGTGTATCAAGAACAAGTTTGATAGCTTCTTTGTGGCTCTCTAAGGGTTGCTCTAAAACGACCTTGTCTTTACCGACAGTCTCGTGCTTGACCCTGCTTCCTTCTATTCCTATTCTCTCGGTAAGACCTATTGCTAAAACACTTTCATCATCCATGTTAAGCAATTGATACTTAAGCGAAGAACTTCCGCAATTAATTACTAAAATATTCATTGAATCCTCCTAAATATATATAACTGACCTATATATATTAATACAAATTTGTTAATAAATCAATATTTTAGTTTGTTCACTTTCGATTTTTATTATATACTGTCTATGGTGATAAAAATGAATAATATCGGAATAATATCAGAATTCAATCCCTTTCACAACGGTCATGAATATCTGTTGAAAAAAGTTAAGGAAAAATACAATCCAGACTGTATAGTAATATTAATGAGTGGCAACTTCGTACAACGTGGAGACTTGGCAATCATAGACAAATGGAGTCGGGCTGAAACAGCTGTAAAAGGTGGAGGCAACATAGTTCTTGAGCTTCCTCTCCCTTATGCTGTTCAAAATGCTGAAATGTTCGCAGAAGGTGCTCTTGGCATACTTTCAAAGCTGGATGTTAAAAGCATATGCTTTGGTACTGAAAGTGAAAATCTGGAAGAAATCATAAAGATATCGGAAATACTTTCAAATGAAACTCTTGAATTCAAATCCATACTTAAAGACAACCTGAGTCTGGGATACTCATATCCCAAATCAATTTCAAAGGCTCTTGGAAAAAACATGAAAGAAATATTCACCCCTAACAACATTCTTGGAATTGAATATGTAAAGTCAATAATGAGAAACAACTACAATATCAAACCTCTGAATGTGGAAAGAGTAGGAAGTTCATACAGTTCCAATAAAATGGAAGGAACTTTTTCAAGCGCAAGTGCTATAAGAAAGACTCTACTTGAATATAATAATTCTGATGTTTCCAGCAGTGTACCACCATATTCATATGATAAAATAATGTCTTTTCTTGATAACTATGGAAAGTTTAACTCCCTGGAACTTTGTTATCAGCTTGTTCAATACAAAATTTTGTCGTCAACCCATAATGAGCTTACAAGCATTTACGATATGAAGGAAGGAATCGAAAACAGGTTTATAAAAAACATTGGTTTGCATGAAAATCTTGATGAATTCATTAAAAATGTGAAATCAAAAAGATTCACTTATTCAAGAATTCAAAGAATACTGTTGAGTATTCTTCTAAATCTTACAAATGATTTTAACGAATCCATACAGATTGAAAATATAAACAGTGTTAAAGTTCTTTCATTTGACAAGAATGGACAGTACTTCATGAAAAGCAACAAAAACAGAATCAATTTCATTACTAAGAAATCGGATTTCAAATACAAGACATCAAGCCTTGCAGACAGAAAAATATTCGAATTGACCAACAAATCTTCTCAAATCTACAACTTGGCTATTAATTCAAAAACGCTAAACAGCGAGCTCACTACAAACCCTTTTATTATAAAGAATGGATAATAAGCTAAATAAAATTATTAAGACTTTCACACGTAAGAACAAAGCAGCTACGCTGCGTTAACCGGGTCACGCTTCATGTGACCATAGCGGTTATTAAGATGCGAAAGAAAGTTTCCTTAACCGCATAACACCAACGCTTCAAGGGGTTATGCATATTTTAACTTTCTTAAGCTATAAAAGAACCTGCTCGTGAAAACTTTCTCCAGAGCAGGTTCTTCAGATTTATATTAAATTTATCTTAGGCCGTCTTCAAATTTTGCAGTTTCTATTGAAAGTCCGCCAACTCTTGGATGAGGTCTTCCACAGTTTGTGATTACAAGTCCAAGTACTATTTCATTAGCCATTGGAGCATCTGAAATTCTGATTTCCATTGAATCGAAATGAGTACGGATAAATGCTGCATCCTTGTGGTTAAGTCCTATGTCAAGAGTTGAACCCATTGTTCCTATTTTTTTGTTTGAAGGAATAAGTGCAAGTCCTCTAACAATTGCTTGTCTGAAAGGTTTTCCAAGCTTTGGATGCATAATTGCAGCAGCATGCTCCAATTCTCCGTTTGCACCAACGATTGCACCTTTACCATATGATTCAACTTCTTCAGGCTTAAGTCCAGCAGCTGCAAGTCCTTTTTCTACCATGATTGGTGCTATATAAGCGCCCCAGTCAGATAAAAATTCCAAATCATCAACATATTTTCCAGCAAATGGATTTTCGATTACTGCACATATTGCAACTCTCTTGTGCTGTTTTCCTTCTATCTCTTTTCCACCATCAATATTTATTTCCTCAACATTTGTATAAAATTTCCTGATTTTAACATCTTTTACGTCCATTTTGTTCTCCTTTAGTTTTATTTAATTACTGCAATTCCATCTGGAATT
>JAUVAG010000106.1 GCA_030591825.1 Dethiosulfatibacter sp. | reverse complement strand
ACCACGAAAGAAGATTAATACCATATGTCATAAGGAGTTTACTTGACGGGGAAAGACTAAAGATGACCACCGGAAAGCAAAGATGGGATTTCGTTTTTGTTGGTGATATAATAGAAGCTTATCTAAAATTATTAAATAGTTGACAAAAATGTATAGCAATTATATAATAAAGTTGATAAAAGTGTAATAGGAGAATACAAAATGGAACGTAAAATATATAGCAAGCTAAAAATATGGAAAGAAACCGATGGAAGGCAGCCTCTTGTATTGCATGGAGCAAGACAGGTGGGAAAGACCCATTCTGCTTTGATTTTTGGAAGGAGATATTATAAGAATACTGTTTATTTTAACTTTGAGGGAGATAATGAGCTTTGCAATATATTCGAAAAGGATCTGAAGCCGGAGAGAATTATTAAGGAGCTCTCAGTCAAGTCGAGAGAGACAATTATGAAAAACGACACACTCATAATATTTGATGAAGTCCAGGCCTGTGAGAAAGCACTTACGTCACTGAAATATTTTTGTGAAAATGATCCCGATTATCATATCATTGCAGCAGGTAGTCTTCTGGGAGTTGCTTTGAACCGAGAAAAGTATTCGTTTCCCGTAGGTAAAGTTCAGATGATGACTCTATATCCGATGGATTTTGAAGAATTCCTTATAGCTCTAGGCAGAGAAAGTCTTCTCGAAAAAATTGTCGAGTCTTACGATAACGATTCAGAAATGTTATTTCATGATATGGCTATGGAGTTATATAAAACCTATACAGTAGTGGGAGGCATGCCAAAAGCGGTAGAGGAATATCTTGACAAGGATGATTTCAACTTTGTTCTGTCAATTCAGAGGAATATCAACGATGCATATATAGCGGACATGGCAAAATATGCATCCCCCCATGAAACAACGAAGATACTGGCAGCTTTCAACAGCATTCCTGCTCAACTGGCAAAGGAAAATAGAAAGTTCCAGTACAAGGTCATTAAATCCGGGGCAAGGGCATACGATTATGAGGTTCCAATTGAGTGGCTAAAGTCATCAGGTGTAATCATTAAATGCAGCAAGATCAATGACGGTAGGATTCCCTTGTCGGCTTATGTGGAAAACCCTGCTTTCAAGATATTCATGTCAGATATAGGTTTGCTTACATCCAAGATGGGAATACCACCTAATATGATTATTTCCGGTGCGAACAGCCTTGATGGAATAAAGGGCGCACTTGCTGAAAACTATGTAGGAGCGGCTATAACCTTTGCAGGATTGATACCATATTATTGGGAATCAAAAGGACAGGCCGAAGTTGATTTTGTATTCCAGGATCGAGATGGAAACATAGTACCTGTGGAAGTGAAATCGTCACAAAATGTGAGATCCAAAAGTTTAAAGGAGTATATCAAAAGATATTCACCAAAATATTCCATAAGGGTATCTGCAAAAAACTTTGGATTTGAAAACGGTATTAAGAGCATACCTCTTTATGCAGTGTTTTGTATAAATAGGAACCAATCGGCTTAGGTACCTGTTTATCGAGTATGTTGTGGACAACTTATCCAAAATTCTATCATGAAGTGGATAAGTTGTTTTTTCAATATAAAGGATATACATGCACAGGCAGCGCTTTCATCATCCTACTCAAATTTGTCATACAATATATCCTCTTCCTTAAATCCTTTATCTAATAATATTTTAACAACTGAGTCTATCATAGGCGGATTTCCGCAGAGATAGGCTTCTTTGTTATCTCCGTTTTCAACGAATTTTTCTATGAGATTTGTAACCCTTCCCACTTCTCCCCTCCAACTACATGATTCAGTAGGTCTTGAAAGGCAGGTTATGAGTGTGAAGTTATCCATTTCCTTTTCAAGCTCTTGAAGGATATCCATCATATACATGTCTGGTCTTGTTCTGGCACCGAAGAAGAAGGTTACCTTCCTGTTTATATTATTTTCCTTCATATGCCTCAGTATGCTCATTATTGGAGACATTCCGGTACCTATTGCTGCAAGTATCATTTCCTTGTCACTGTGGATATACTGGAAGTCGCCGAAGGGACCTATGACATTGAGCTTGTCTCCTTCTTTCAGGTATTTGTGGATATAGGTTGTGCATATTCCTTCGGGGATATAACCTATGAAAAGTTCCACTGCATTTTTGGAGCTTGGAGGTGTTGTTATGGAATAGGCCCTGTAAACTTCCTCGTCGCTTTCCTTATATACTGGAGTGAGAATCTGTACATATTGGCCAGGCTTGTAGTCAAGTTCACTTCCTTCAGGAAGTTCTAGTCTGATTCTTTTGATCTTGTCCGTAAGGTTTTCGATTTCTGTAACTGTGCAGAGGTACTGCTTAACGTTAAAGAGCTCTTCTGGTATAGCAATTCTCATGTCCTCTTTCACCTTGCACTGGCAGGACAGTCTTACACCTTTTTCTCTTTCCTCTTCGGAGACATAGCCTTTTTCCGTAGCAAGAAACTGGCCGCCACCATCAAGGACCTTTACCTTGCAGTATCCGCAGCTTCCCTTTCCTCCGCAGGCTGAGGGTATGAATATTTCATTTTCTATGAGGGTGGATAGAAGACTGTCGCCTCCATCTACTGTAAGCTCCTTGTCTTCATTTATGGTGAGCTTCTTTTCTCCATAGTTTGCAATTGTCTTATTGGCTATTGAAAGGAGGAAGGCAAGGATTCCTGTAATTGACGACATTGCAACTATGGTAGTTAGTATATTATCCATGATTTCCTCCTATTGAATTTGAACAATTCCTGAAAAACCTATGAAGGCAAGAGCCATTAGACCTGTTATAATCAATGTGATTCCCGGTCCTTCCAGTCCCTTGGGCAGTGGATTGTTTTTGATTTTTTCACGTATCCCAGCCATTGCGACTATGGCAAGAAGCCATCCAAGTCCCGACCCTGATCCGAAGGCTATTGACTGCATAAGATTGTATTCCCTTATTATCATGAACAGTGATACTCCAAGGATAGCACAGTTGACAGTTATAAGTGGCAGGAATATTCCAAGGGCATAGTACAGCGTCTGGAAATACTTTTCAACCACCATTTCCACCAGTTGTACGAAGGATGCTATGACTACTATGAATACAATATATCTCAAATATTCCAGGTCAAGTGGCACAAGGAGGCTGTGATATACGTTGTAGTTAATTATTGTGGTGAAGGTCATGACAAAGGTTACTGCCACACCCAGGTTCAGTGATGTCTTGATGTCACTGCTTATTGCAATGAAGGAGCACATTCCAAGGAAATTGGAAAGTATCATATTGTTTGTAAATATTGCGGCAAAAAATATGGTTACAGGACTAAGTTCCATTATGCTTTCACCTTCCCTTCATCTTCTTCACTGAATATGTTTCTGGATATCCAGATGACTATGGCAAGCATGAAGAATGCTCCAGGAGGCATTATCATCAATGTCCAGGACACCCATGAAGTTCCCAGTACATTTATTCCGAAAATAGAACCAAAGCCAAGGAGCTCCCTCACGAAGGCTATTAGAAGAAGTATTATTGCATAGCCTGTTCCCGATGCTATTCCGTCAATGAAGGAATACAATGGAGTGTTGTTCTGTGCAAAGCTTTCACATCTTCCCATTATTATGCAGTTTGTGATTATGAGACCTACATAAGGACCTAGGGCCTTGCTGATTTCAGGAAAGGAAGCTTTCAGGAATATATCCACTATTATTACATATGATGCGATTATGAGAGTTTGAACCATCATACGAATATGCTTTGGAGTGTATTTTCTTAATATTGAAACAGTGAGTTCTGAAAATGCTGTAACGAAAATGAGTCCAAGCCCCATTATAAGTGAGTTAAGCATAAGGTTTGTTACGGCAAGTGCGGAGCATATTCCAAGAATCTGTCTATATACTGCATTGTCCTTCCATATTCCAAGGGTCAGAATCTTTTTGGTTTTCTTGTTCATATGATCTCCTCCTTCATCTTGAGAATTTCATCTATGCTTTCATTGAATATCTTTAAAACAGCCTTTGAGGTTATAGTGGCTCCAGAAATGGCATCCACATTTCCACCTGTTGATGGTCTGAATATCAGTAGGGCTCCTTCAGAATCCAGTTCTATATCCCTGAACTGCTCAATAAACCATTTCTCTTCTATCCTTCCTCCAAGTCCCGGAGTTTCAGAATGGCTTATGAAGTCAATGCCTTTGATATATTCGAAATTTGTATCCAGTGCTACTATTCCTTTAATCCTTCCCCAGAGGCCTGCACCTTCAACGGTGAAGGCGTATCCCAGGATAGAACCGTCTATTACAGCTATAAAGTATTTCTTTCCATCTATTTCTTTTTCTTCTATGACTTCCCTGTATGTTTCGATAATTTCATCTTCATCGCTTTTGTATTCAATTCCCAGTGAATTGAGAACCTTTGACTGAATCTTTAGATTTTCCTGTTTGTCTATGCTTTTTACTGATAGCTCGTTGATTCCAGCAAGGATGAGAGTGAAGAATGCTGTCAGGACTATCATGAAGACTACTGGATAGAGTACTTTCTTCTTTTTAGGCACTTTTAGCACCTCTTTTCTTTAAGGTTTTCACGGTAACATCGATTATTGGTACAAAGACATTTGCTATGAGTATCGCAAACATGATTCCACCTGCAAATAGAGCAAAGGCCCTTATGATTACGGTAACGGAACCGATGATAAGACCATAGATGATTCTTCCTTCAAAGGTTTTTGGAGATGTGACAGGGTCCGTGGCCATGAATACGGCTCCGAAAAGAAGTCCTCCTGCAAGAAGGCCCCAGAGAGGATTTGGTACCTGGACTACTCCCGACATAAAAAGAGTTGTGCTCATTATAAGATACCCTCCAAGGACTGAAAGTATGGTTTCCTTGTGGGCTACTTTTTTGTATACGAGATAGATTCCTGAAAGTATTATGAGGATTGCAGATGTTTCACCCAGTGATCCGGAAACCTGTCCTATGAATAGGTTTGAATATTCAGTCATTGTACCCCCTTCCCTGAAGATGAGCATGGGAGTTGACTGTGCAAGTACATTAATGGGGTCTGTTATATATTTGGTGAATCCAGACATGAATGGTATTGCTGGTTCCGACCACTGTGCAGTCATGAATTTTACAAAGGATACATAGACGAAGGC
Organism: Dethiosulfatibacter sp.; assembly: GCA_030591825.1. Classification (GTDB taxonomy): domain Bacteria; phylum Bacillota; class Clostridia; order Tissierellales; family Dethiosulfatibacteraceae; genus Dethiosulfatibacter. Next base: position 424 of record JAUVAG010000106.1, on the reverse strand, counting down.
TCTTGATGCGGCTGCAGGATTAAAGACGTTGCGGCCGAATCCTCCGAAGGTTTCCCGTGCAAAGAGTATTCCGAATATCATGCCCACGGCAACTATCCACAGAGGTGTTCTAGGTGGAAGTGTCAGTGTGAAGAGAAATCCTGAAACAAAGACAGCTTTTGAAAGAGGTTTCCCCGTCTTTCTCTTGAATAGCCATTCTGTAAGAAGGCCTGACAGACATGACACTAGAAGGAGAAGGAGCACTCTCCAGCCGTAGGTTCCTATGGAAAAGAGTATAAGTGGGATTAGAGAATAAAGTACCTTCTCCATTGCTCCCTGTTTCATAAATTTAATATCGGACAATAATTTCAAAGTTATTCCTCCTGTCATAAATTTAATGCTAATTCAATTTTACCATTTTTGATGTAATCATTACAATAAATGT
>JAUVAG010000252.1 GCA_030591825.1 Dethiosulfatibacter sp. | reverse complement strand
CAGGTGCCACCTTTACTGATATGCCCGTAGCTGCAAAGGCACTTGAAAAGAATCCCGCAAGAGTTATTCCAACCTGGATTGTAGCAAGAAATCCACTGGGTTTTTCAAGGGTATCTACTAGAAGCTTCGCTCTTTTGTCCTTCTCTTTTTCCCATCTTAATTCCATCATATTTTTGTTTACAGATACCATTGCCATCTCCGCAGCAGCAAAGAATGCATTTATAAGTGTAAGTATAGCTATCAATATCAATCTGCCTGCTATTGTGTACATTTATGCCTCCTGAAATTGTAATTATCATTAAAAATTTATTCGTTTTTACTTATTATTTCACACTGGTATAATACCCTTTTTGTACGGGCGTAGTTTCTTCCTATTAATTTGGACAGAGGATTTATATATTGTTTAAGACCCTTGTCCTTATTTTTTATATAGTTGTCGATTAGAAATATCTCCCTGTCATATTCAGGCATCTTTTCCATTTTTATTGTCCTTATATTTTTTGGACAAGCATTTTGACATATATCGCATCCAAGAAGTCTTTTTCCCATTTTGCTTCCTATCCATTCCGGAACTTCCCTTCCTTCAAGCATATAGTATCTTATGCATTTCTCACGGTTTAGAACATAACCCTTATCAAGTGCTCCCATTGGGCATGCTTCAATGCAAAGATTACAGTCTCCACAATCTGATTCTTCCCTTGAGATGGTATCCCATGTACACTCTTCATTTATTCCTAGTGCATAGAGAAACATTGTACTTCCAAATTCATCATTATGAATTATGCTGTTTTTGCCAAAGTATCCTATTCCCGAAATATTGGCCAATATTTTAAGGGGTGTATGATTCAGGATTTTAATTTCATCTCCATATATATAGTCTCTCAACTCTTCCTTTAGTTTCATATAATACATGTTGGAAAAATAGTAGTATGGAGATATTGACATGCATCCCTCCGGAAGTTCTGGAGAGTTTATATTGTATTCGAATGCTGCAACAACAACTCCCATTGTACCCAACAGCTCTGAAAAATCAATGCTTCTAATATGATCTCTGCTGGAATTATTATCCTTCCATTTGAGTATATCTTCAGTTTTTAATACTCTTAATTTATATGATCCGATTTTTTCAAATATATTTTTTATATCATTTATAACCATGTGTTTCTCCCTTCTAGGACACAGCGACAACGTCGCGTTAGACAGTACACAACGGACTCATCGTGGTAGACGCGTAGCGGATAGTGTACAGCGCGGATAGTGTCCATAGGGAAAGTTTCCTTTTAATTAATCAAAACACCAATGCTTCAAGGTGTTTGAACAGTACTTTCCCTTGTTTTACACAGCGACAAAGTCGTGTTAGGTTTATGATAACATATTTGCCTAATGAAAACTATCAGCAATCTAAGTTCCTTAATTCCACAAGAAAGCAGCTTCGCTGCGTTAAATGCGTAAGCATTTATTAAGAGGTCGTAGAAAGTTTCCTTATAAGTGTAATACCAACGTTTCAAGGGATTACACATTTTTAACTTTCTTAGACTACAAAAAAGCAGCTTCGCTGCGTTATCCGTGTCACGCTTCATGTGACCATAACGGATATTAAGAGGTCGCAGAAAGTTTCCTTAAATAAGGCTAAACAACAAAAGACTGCGGAAATCAGATTTCCACAGTCTAGTATTTATAAGCTTATGTTTATTTTATTTGTACATTTTATCGATTTTCTTTTGAAGATCATTGTCATTCAAGAAATCATCAAATGAATTTAATGTCTCATATATTCCATTTGGTGTTATTTCAATCACCCTTGTTGCTATGGTGTTTATGAACCTATGGTCGTGGGATGTAAAGAGCATGGTTCCCTTAAAGGCCACAAGACCATCGTTCACTGCCTGAATGGATTCAAGGTCAAGGTGGTTTGTAGGCTCATCAAGAATTATGACATTTGCTCCTGAAACCATTAGCTTGGAGAACATGCATCTAACCTTTTCTCCTCCAGATAGTACTGAAACCTGTTTTGTAGGTTCCTGCTCGGAAAAGAGCATCTTTCCAAGGAATCCTCTTATGAATGCTTCTGATTTTTCCGCAGAAAACTGTCTAAGCCAGTCTATAAGATTAATCGTCACTCCATCGAAAAATTCACCGTTGTCCTTTGGCAGATAGTCTCTCTTGGTTGTAATTCCCCACTTGTATGTTCCCGAGTCCGGTTCCATTTCACCCATGAGTATCTTGAACAACATTGACCTTGCAGCCTCGTTCTTGCTGAGGATGATTATCTTGTCACCCTTGTTTACAGTAAAGGAAATATTGTCAAGAATCTTCACGCCATCTATAGTCTTTGAAAGACCTTCTACTTCAAGTATATCCTTTCCAGCCTCCCTTTCAGGAGTAAACCCTACAAATGGGTATTTTCTTGATGAAGGTTGAATGTCGTCCAGGGTAATCTTGTCAAGAAGCTTCTTTCTCGATGTTGCCTGCTTTGCCTTTGATGCATTTGAACTAAACCTTGCGATAAAGTTCTGAAGCTCCTTCATCTTTTCTTCCTTCTTCTTGTTCTGATCCTTTAGAAGTCTTGTCATAAGTTGACTTGATTCATACCAGAAATCGTAGTTTCCTACATACATCTTTGCCTTCTTGAAATCTATATCAACCATATGTGTACATATCTTGTTCAAAAAGTGCCTGTCGTGTGATACGACTATTACTGTTTTCTCATATTCCAAAAGAAATTCTTCTAGCCAGTTAATTGCTCTGAAGTCAAGGTGGTTGGTAGGCTCATCCATTAGAAGTATGTCCGGGTTTCCAAACAGTGACTGTGCCAAAAGCACCTTAACCTTGTCTGCGGCTGCTATGTCTTCCATGTTCTTGTCGTAGTTAGCTTTATCAACGCCAAGACCCATAAGAAGCTTCTCAGCATCTGTTTCAGCTTCCCATCCGTTAAGTTCTGCAAATTCGCCTTCAAGCTCGGCAGCCTTTACTCCGTCCTCATCTGTGAAGTCTTCCTTCATGTATATTGCGTCTTTTTCCTTCATGATGTCATAAAGTCTCTTGTGTCCCATTATTACTGTTTCCAGTACATTGAACTTGTCATATTCGTAATGGTCCTGCTTCAAAACTGCAAGTCTTTCTCCCGGAGTTATGTGTATTTCTCCTGTTCCAGGACTTATATCTCCTGAAAGTATCCTGAGAAAAGTTGATTTTCCCGAACCATTTGCACCTATTACACCGTAGCAGTTGCCTGGTGTAAATTTTAATTCTACCTCCTTGAAAAGCTGTTGCCCTCCAAAGCTTAATCCTACATTAGTTACTGTTATCACTTTTATACTCCTTGTTTCATGTTCAAAATCCGTCTTTCAAACACATCTTATTTATTTTCTTTCACATCTTAATAAATGCTTTGGTCACTATCCGTTTCACATCTAACGCGACTATGTCGCTGTGACCTATTTAACGCAGCAAAGCTGCTTTCTTGTAGTCTAAGAAAGTTAAAAATGCGTAATCCCTTGAAGCGTT
>JAUVAG010000161.1 GCA_030591825.1 Dethiosulfatibacter sp. | reverse complement strand
TGATAAGCACGTGTTCCCTGAATTTTTATTGCAGAAAAAATCGGTGGAACCTGATCACTGATACCCATAAATTGCTCAATAGAGTTTAACAATAGTTTTTCTGTGATATGACTTGTCTCGTATTCCTGGTCAATCTCTGTCTCCTTATCAAATGAGGGAGTGGTTGCTCCAATAAAAAATGTACCGGTATATTCCTTTTCCAAATCCTGAAGTTCCTGAATACGCTTTGTATATTTTCCGCAACAAACAATTATAATCATGCTTTACCTCCTGTATTCCGAATAGCATGTTGTCTATTGCCAATTTATAGTTTACGTTGCTCTTTACATCATCATAAGTATTCTGAAACACTTCATAAATTTCAGAACATCTCTTTTTGTCGGTCTTTACCGACTGTTTTTCAATCAGGTCCATCCTGTCTATATTTATAATCTGGTTCATCGCTCCAACCTTGTAAAATGACAAGTCCCTGAACCATATCATGAGTATTTCCAAAATGTCATCTATGTCATCTTTGTGCTTGTCAAAGTATTTTTCATATTCAAACACTGTTGATTTGCCACTTTTTAAAATATTGTCAACCATGTCGACGATTTCTCCCCTCAGTTGAAGTATGTTCACTTCCTCCTTGAGAATGTTTACCGCTCTTTGTACTATGCCTTTTGAATAACCCGTAATAAGTCCTGCCTTCTGGCTGTCCACTTCATATTCTTCGACGAGTATCCTTTTCACTTCACTGTCACTAATCCTGTCAAGCTTCACAGTCTGACACCTTGACACTAAGGTAGGGATTATAAGACTTTGATTTACAGTTATAAGAATTATGACCGTATCTTCTGGAGGTTCCTCCAGAGTTTTTAGAAAGGTGTTTGACGCCTGTACAGTCATCTTGTGGGCATCATTAAGTATAATCACCTTTTTTCTGCTTTCATAGGGCTTTACATAGACAATTTCCTGTATTTCGTCAACATCTTGTCTTTTTATGGAATTCTCACTATAGTCCATAATGTGTATATCCGGGTGGCTTCCCGCCTGTGCCTTTATACATGAGCTACAGGTACTGCAGGGATAGTCATCTCTTTCTAGACAGAGTATTGTCTGAGCGAAGATACTTGCAAGTTTAAGCTTACCAGTTCCTTTGGGCCCTTCAAATATATACCCATGTGAAATACTATCACTTTTTGTGATATCCATCAAATGTTTTTTTATTTTTTCCTGACCTAGTATCTCGTCATAGCCCATAAATCTACCTGCCTACATTTTTTCGAATTTGTCAATATCAAGAACAAACACCGTTGCTCCACCTATAAGTACCTCTATTGACCTTGGTATATATCCACTTGTTGCCGTATATGCACTTGGCAATGTTGCCGCGGTGTGTTTCTTCCTTGTCTGACAATTATTCCTGATTATTTCAAGAACCTCGTCAACTTTTTCCTTTTCAACACCTATCATAAGTGTCGTATTTCCGGAGCTTAAAAAGCCTCCCGTTGAAGCCAGTTTTGTAAGTCCAAACTCTTTATCTCTAAGTTCCGAAGACACTTTGCTCGCATCTTCATCCTGTATTACCGCTACCACAAGTTTCATAGCATCCTCCTATTTAGATTATATTTTCCAGCTCGTTGATTACATTTTCAAATACTTTTTCCCTGTCCACAGATGCATCTACAACCTTGATTTCAGGAGACACCTTTATAATCTCCTTGTAACCATTATATACATCCATATGGAAGGAAATATGCTCGTTCTCAAGCCTGTCTCCACCATCGATATCCGTCTTCCTTTTCAATGCAACTTCTGGATTGATATCCAGAAACAGCACAAGGTCGGGATATGTATCTCCAATGGCAAATTCGTTTATCTTTCTTATTTTCTCAACACCAAGCTTTCTGCCTATTCCCTGATAAACAAGGCTTGAATGATAAAATCTTTCACATATGACTGTTTTCCCCGATTCCATCAGGGGTCTTATCTTTTCTGCAACATGCTGGGCTCTTGAAGCTGCATAGAGTAATGCTTCAGTAGTATATGCCATCTCCTTATGATCACAGTCAAGTATAATGTCCCTTATCTTTTCGCTGATGGGTGTTCCTCCAGGTTCCCTGGAAAATTCTATACTATGCCCCTTTTTTTCAAGGTAATCTGATATAAGCTTTGCAACGGTGCTCTTTCCTGCTCCGTCTGGCCCTTCAAGCACTATAAAAAGTCCTTTATCCATAAAACACTCCTGTCATATATTGATTATTTTTATTTTCCCTTTATCAAGACCAATTACTTCTATATTGGATTCCCATATTTCAAGAATTTTTTCAACCATTTTGTTCGTTATCCTTTCCCCGGGACAAAGAAGCGGTATTCCCGGCGGATATGGTATTATATAGCTTCCACTTATCTTGCCTTCTGCTTCCTTTATATCCACACACAGCTTGTCTGAATAGAAAGCCTTCCTTATGTTTATTACGCTTTCAGGACATTTTGCGGTGAGGGATTCGCTGGTTTCAGCTTCTTTCAAAGCCTCTACATTCTCAACTTCTCTGCCGTATTTAACAGCCATATCATCCACTGCCTTGAAAAGTCTTTCTATGTCTTCTATTTCATCACAGGCTGTCATGAAGGCGTTTACATAGTTTAAATCCGCCATTTCCACCTGTATATTGTATTCCTTTCTCAAAATGGATTCAGCCACTCCACCTTTTATTGCAATATCTGAGGTTCTGAAGAGAAGCCTGGTATTGTCAAAATCATTGACTCCCCTTTCCATGAAATAGTCCTTGCTTTTGAATATCTTGCCTGCATTTGGATATTTCACGGCCATTTTTTCTACATAGGCCATATTCTTTTTTAACCTGTCATTTCCTTCCTTCTCCATCATGTCAATTGAAGCTTCAATAGATGCCATCATAAGATATGAAGGACTTGAAGTTAGAAGCATTGACATAATGCTTTCGATCCTGTCCACATGCTTTTCATTCTTAACATGAAGTAATGAGGACTGCGTAAGTGAAGGCAGTGTCTTGTGTGTGCTTTGAATAACAATATCCGCACCAGCATCAAGGGCTGACTTTGGAAGGTCATGACAAAATTTCAAATGACTTCCATGAGCTTCATCCACTATTAAAGTCCTGTTGTATTTATGTACAATTTCTGCAATTCTTTCCATATGACAACATATTCCAAAATATGTAGGATATGTCAATACTACTGCTGTTATTTTATCGTCTGATTTTATAGCTTCTTCCAGACTGTTAAGATCATTAATCCATGACAGCCCCGATTCCACCTCGTATTCTGGAGTAAGATATACGGGATTCAAATCCCCAAGAATAATTGCATTGAAAACTGACTTGTGGCAGTTTCTTGAAACCAAAATACTGTCTCCAGGTACTGTCACTCCAAGAATTGCACTTTGAAGGGAAGTTGTGCTGCCGTTTGTGGAAATAAAGGACTTCCTTGAACCGTAGACCGTACTTACTTCCTCCAAAAGATCCTTTATTACACCAGTTGGATTATGAAGATTATCCAGTCCTTCCACCTCTGTAACATCATTTCCAAGGACAAATACGTCCTCCAAACAAGAAGAACGGCCTTTATGGCCGGGCATGTGAAATCTGCCAGTTTTCGATTCTCTGTATTTTTTTAGCTCTTCACCAAGTTTCATGAAGTGTTCACCTTTCTGTTAAGTATCCTCATTATTCTCTCGCTGGGAGCAAATACAAATCGGTAAAGCTTGCCTTCTCTTCTATATTCTCCAAACTTGCAGTTTTCATCGGCTTCACTGTATATAAAATAGTAGGTATTGTTTACTTCAGTGTTGGGCTTCATTTCACTAATGGGCAATATTCTGTCGATTTCCTTGAATTTTACATCAAGTATAATATTATCCTTCTTTCCTATCCTCTTAACAAATGCTATATGTGTATCTGCTATCATATATACGTAAACAGATATAATCCTTTCAACAATAAGGAAAATGATTATTCCAAAAACAACCACAATTCCTATGCTGACGAAATTCCTGTAGCCCCCAAGCTTGTTTGTAAGAGTGATTAAAATATTTAAAACCAAAATGGAAGCAAATCCTGCAAGGGTGAAAAACATTGTTGATTTTGCCCTTTTCTTCAGAATTTCCTTTACGGAATAGTCCTTTTTCATTATAGCCTCCTGCTATATTTATCAAAGTAGTTGTCAGAATAAATCTTCTTTTTCTTTGCTATAACTTTTTTCTCGTTTTTCTTTTCCCAGAGTTTCTTTCTTCTTTTCTCGCCATCGGCAGCAGAAGATATGAGTTCCACAAATAGAACAAACATAAATGAAACTATTAAAAATATAAATATACCTAAAACAACATAACTAAGCATAACCAGCACCCTCAAAAAAGCGTATTCGACGCGTTATCCGCGTAAGCGGATATTCAAACCTCGTAGGAAAGTATCCTTAAACCCATATTACCAATGTTTC
>JAUVAG010000084.1 GCA_030591825.1 Dethiosulfatibacter sp. | reverse complement strand
GGACAGAGCAGGGGATTTCTGAATGAACTTTTCAATAGGACAACAACAGACTACAAGGAAATCTACAAGGTTGTAGAGGACATCATTGAAAATGTAAAAAACAATGGTGACGAAGCAATAAAGGAATATACTGAAAAGTTTGACGGAGTTAAGCTGGAAAGCATTGAAATCACCAAAAAAGAAATAGAGGAAGCGGTGGTAAGAGTCGACAGCGACCTTCTTGAAACAATTAAAAAATCATACAACAACATCAAGGACTACCACAAAAGACAGCTTAGAAAATCAACAACATACAAGCCAAACGGAAAGAATATAATCCTTGGACAGCTTGTGAATCCAATAGAAAAGGTAGGCATATATGTGCCAGGTGGAAAGGCTACATATCCTTCTACTGTTCTCATGAATGCAGTTCCAGCAAAGCTTGCCGGAGTTGAAGAAATCATAATGATAACACCACCAAACAAGGAAGGAAAGATACAGGATTCAATACTGGCTGCTGCAAGCATATCTGGAGTGGACAGGATATTCAAGGTGGGAGGAGCACAGGGAATAGCTGCTCTTGCCTACGGAACAGAGTCCATACCAAAGGTTTATAAGATTACAGGTCCAGGAAACATTTACGTTGCGGCGGCAAAGAAGATGGTATCCGACTTTGTAGGAATAGATATGATAGCAGGACCAAGTGAAATACTTGTCATTGGAGACAAGTCATCAAATCCAAGATACATAGCCGCAGACCTTATTTCCCAGGCAGAACATGATGAAATGGCTGCATCAATATTGGTGACAGATTCACCTACACTTATCAAGGAAGTTAATATCGAGTTGAAAAAAATCACTGATACCCTTGAAAGAAAGGAGATAATTCTCAAGTCTCTGACAACCTACGGAGCTGCAATACATACACACAGCCTTCAGGAATCAATAGATATAACAAATGAAATAGCTCCTGAGCACCTTGAGATAGCAACGATTAATCCATTTGAAGATTACAAGAGAATAAAGAATGCAGGAGCAATATTCCTTGGAAACTATACACCGGAGCCTGTAGGGGATTATTTCGCAGGACCTAACCACACGCTGCCAACAAGCAGTACAGCCAAGTTTTCATCACCTCTAAGCGTTGATGATTTCATAAAGAAGACATCTCTCATTTACTACAGCAAGGATGCCTTGGAAGCTTCAAAGGATGACATAATTAGATTTGCAGAAAATGAAGGTCTTACTGGTCACGCAAATTCAATAAAAATAAGATTTGAATAAGGGAGAAGGGAAATATGATTGAATTAAAGAAGAGTGTAAGAGATTTAAAACCGTATTTTGTAAATGAAATTCCATACAGGGTAAAGCTTGATGCAAACGAGGGAAAGAATTATCTTATAGGAGAAAATCTTCTCATCGAAGGATTTCAGGCAAACATATATCCCGACAGCGATTCTCAGCTTCTTAGAGAAAATATGGCGGCATTTTATTCGGTGAAAAAGGAAAATATCATGGTAGGCAACGGATCAAGTGAAATGATAGCTACTGTTGTCAATGGCTTTTGCGAACCTGGAGAAAAGGTTATGGGATTTGTTCCAACCTTCAGCATGTACGATGTATACTGCAAAATGGCCGGGGCTGAATATGTAAAGCTTAAGAGCCAGGAGGATTTTTCATTTGATTTAGACTATCTTGTCGAAAGAGTTGCTGAGGAAAAGCCAAAAGCTGTAATTATTTGCAATCCAAACAATCCTACAGGGAATTATATTGAAAAAGATGATATAATCAAAACGTTGGATAAGCTTAAGGATACAGTAGTGATACTGGATGAAGCATATATAGATTTTGGTGGAGATTCCTGTGTTGACAAAATCAACGACTATGAAAACCTCATAGTCATGAGAACTCTTTCGAAGGCTTTTGGACTTGCATCCATAAGAATGGGATGTCTTATAGCAAATAGCGAAATGGTAAACCAGCTTTGGAAGATAAAGGTACCATACAATATCAATACTCTTTCGCAATATGTGGCAAACAAGGCTTTCGAAAAGGTTGAAAAGGTAAAGGAATTTACTGAAAAGATTGCAGAACTCAGAGACGAGCTTTCTGAAAATCTTATTGATCTTGGAATCAAGACATATCCAAGCAAGTCTAATTTCATAATGATTTATACTGAGATGGAAAACCTCTTTGAAAAACTTAACGAGAGGGGAGTTCTCATAAGGAAGTTTAAAGGCGACCTTGAAGGGTACTACAGGATTTCTGTTGGATATAAGGAAGAGAACGAAATTCTATTGAAGGAACTGGAGGATATCATATGAGAGAAGCATCCATTGAGAGAAAAACCAAGGAAACTGAAATAGAGATTAAAATCAATATTGACGGAAGTGGAATAGCAGACATAGATACAGGCATAGGCTTTTTCGATCACATGCTTGATTTGTTCGCATTTCATGGCAAGTTTGATATTACTGTGAAGTGCAAGGGAGACCTTGAGGTGGATACACACCATACAGTGGAAGATATAGGCATTTCCCTGGGAAAAGCCTTTTTCGAGGCAATGGGCGATAAAAAGGGTATAAGAAGATACTCTACAGTATTTCTTCCCATGGATGAAGCTCTTTGCAGGGTCGCACTGGATATAAGCGGAAGGGCATATCATGTTTATGAAGACAAGCTGTCAAAAGACTATTTGGGACAGATGGATACTCAAAATTTCAAAGAGTTCTTGAGAGCATTCATTAACGAAGCAAGAATAACACTACATGTTGAAGTATTGTACGGAGACAATGACCATCACAAGATTGAAGCTGTGTTCAAGGGAATAGGAAGAGCCCTTGCAGAAGCTACGCAGGTAATTGATGACAGGATAACTTCATCAAAGGGGGTTCTGTAATGAACCTTATAATCGATTATGGAATGGGAAACCTTAACTCCGTACAAAAGGGATTTGAAAGGGTAGGTCTTGACACAGTTGTATCAGACAGCATCCAGAAGATAAAAGATGCAAAAACATTAATACTTCCGGGAGTGGGAGCCTACAGAGATGCAATGGATTTGTTGAATAAACTAGAATTAAGTGATGTAATAAAGGAAGAAGTTAGAAATGGAAAGCCTATAATAGGAATATGTCTGGGAATGCAGCTACTATATGAAAAAGGCTATGAATACGGTGAGTATGACGGTCTTGGACTAATAAAAGGAGATATCAGGAAGATGGATATTTCACTTAAGGTTCCTCATATGGGATGGAATTCCCTTAGGTTCAAGGACCAGGACAACAAGATACTCAAATATATAAACGAAGGTGAATATGTATATTATGTGCATTCATATTATGCCAATTCAGACAACAGCGAACTGGTTGCATATTCCGATTATGAAATATTGATTCCGGGAATTGTAAACAAGGAAAATATCTACGGCATACAGTTCCATCCTGAGAAAAGTGGAATGGTTGGACATAATATTTTGAAAGCATACAAGGAAATTATAGAATGATATTAATTCCTGCAATTGACATAAAGGACAACAAATGTGTAAGGCTTACACAGGGGGACTTCCATAAGGCTATAGTCTATTCGGATAATCCTGTGGAAATGGCTTTGAAATGGCAGGAAGCAGGAGCAGAATACCTTCATGTAGTGGATCTTGATGGAGCACAATCAGTATCCCTTGTAAACAGAGAGTCAATCAGGGAAATAGTCAAAAGTATAAGCATCCCCGTTGAGATAGGCGGAGGAATAAGAACGGAAGAAAGAATAGAAGAACTTCTTGGCGTTGGAGTGTCAAGAATCATTATTGGTACTCTTGCAGTTGAAAATCAGGAACTTTTTAGAAAGCTTTCGGGAAAATATGCTGAATACCTGGCTGTGTCTGTTGATGCTGTAAACGGCAAGGCTGCAGTTAGAGGATGGAAGGATATAACTTCTGTAGACGTCATGGATATTTGTCACTTCATGGAGGAGTGTAATATAAAGACTTTGATATACACTGATATCCTAAGGGGCGGTATGCTAAAGGGACCTAATTTTGAAATATATGAAAAATTGAAAAGTTCTACAAATCTTGACATAATAGCTTCAGGAGGAGTTTCAAGCTTTGCGGATATAAAAAGGCTTAGTAAAATGGATATGTATGGAGCCATAATTGGAAGGGCTCTTTACGATGGAAAACTTGATTTTAAGGAGGCGATGAAATGCTTGCAAGAAGAATAATACCCTGTCTTGATGTCAGAGACGGAAGGGTTGTAAAGGGAAAGCAGTTTAAGGATATAGTTGATGTTGATGCTCCCGAGGTTCTTGGGAAGTTCTATAGCGATAATGGAGCGGATGAGCTCGTGTTTTACGATATAACAGCATCATCGGATGAGAGAAAAACTCAGCATGAGTTTGTAAAGAAGGTGGCAGACGAAATAAACATACCCTTCAGTGTTGGAGGAGGAGTATCAACAGTTGATGATTTCAAAGATATATTGAGAAAGGGTGCCGACAAGGTTTCCGTAAATTCATCAGCTGTAAGAAATCCCCAGCTAATTAAGGATGCATCTGAAAGGTTTGGTGCACAGTGCGTTGTACTATCAATAGACGCCAAGAAGAACGATGAAGGATCATGGAGCGTATATGTAAAAGGTGGAAGAGAAAAGACAAAACTCGATGCAATTGAATGGGCAGTACGTGGAGTTGAGCTTGGAGCCGGTGAAATTGTAGTCAATAGCATAGATGAAGATGGTATGAAGAAAGGCTATGATGTTGAACTTTTGAAGCAAATAACAGACAGGGTAAATGTACCTGTAATAGCTTCGGGAGGAGCAGGAACGATGGAGCACTTCAAGGAAGCTGTAGTAAAAGCAGATGTGGACGGTATACTGGCAGCATCCGTATTCCATTTTGGTGAAATACACATTAAGGATCTAAAGAAGTATTTAAAAGAAGAAGGAATAGAAATAAGAATATGAAACAAAAAAATTACAAATAAGAGGTTAATTATGAATATTGAAGAGACATTGAAAAAAATCAAATTTGACGACAAAGGTTTGGTACCAGCTATAGCACAGGATTTTGAAACAAAAGAAGTTCTCATGATGGCTTATATGAATGAAGAATCCATCAAGACAACTCTTGAAAGCGGTTATGTAACATACTTCAGCAGAAGCAGACAGAGTCTTTGGAAAAAGGGTGAAACATCGGGACATCTACAGGAATTAAAGGGATTTTACTATGACTGCGACGGAGACACTATTCTTATTAAAGTGAAGCAGACAGGACCTGCCTGCCATACTGGAGAGTATTCATGTTTTCACAATCCAGTTGTTGAATATTCATTTGAAGAGGACATGCTTAAAAAACTGTTCAAGATTATAGATAACAGAAAAGAGAATCCAGTTGAAGGATCATATACAAACTATCTTTTCGACAAAGGTGTTGATAAGATACTAAAAAAAGTAGGAGAAGAGTCTGCAGAAGTTATAATTGCAGCTAAAAACGACGACAAGAGTGAATTGATATATGAAATAAGCGACTTGGTTTATCACACAATGGTACTTATGATAAACCAGGGAATATCATTAGAAGAAATCAAAGAAGAACTTAAAACAAGACATAAATAGAAACAATAAAGATGTTATCAGGACATTAAACGAACATATAAAAGAATGAGTGTTTTCTATTGAAAAAGCCTAGTAATAGTGGTATTATATAAAATAGGCGGAACAAATACTGGAACAAATCAGGGGGGTATTGTGAAATTATTTAAAAACTTTTCATTGGAAGATTTATTAATCAAGATTTTTGTACCTGATTCGAAAAAATCGAAGGTTGTTGATCCATTTGACAAGATCATTAAGGACAACAAGGATAACAAGAAGGATCAAAACAAATATAAGCATCATAAAAAATCTGGATGAAAATTTCTGGATTTTTTTATGCTCTTTTTTGATTGTTTCGCAATTACTTGAATAAAAAATGCCCGGGAGCTTGTGCTCACGGGCATTTTAATTTTAACTTAAGAAAGTTAAATGTGTTAAATCCTTTGAATCATTGGTATTTAGTGAGGTATCTTCTAAGTTATCT
>JAUVAG010000201.1 GCA_030591825.1 Dethiosulfatibacter sp. | reverse complement strand
TCTTTATCCAGCAATAAAGTATATGGGTTACAAGAATCTTGACAAGATATATTATATGACAGCAAAGTCAACTACTAAGGAAATAGCATTCAATACAGTCAAGGATCTTGTTGAAAGAGGTCTTAAGCTGAAGACAGTGATTATAACGGCCAAGGGAAAAATATGCTTCATGGATGAATGTAATTGCGACAAGGACTACTGCCCCTATGCATATGGATATTTTAACAAGATAAACGAAGCTTTGAAATATTCTTTTGAAGAGTATGATATGTTTTCAAGAGAGGTTATTGAAGAAATAAGTGAAAAGTTTCAGGTTTGTCCATTTGAATTTACTTTGGATTTAAGTCTGGTGAGCGACCTTACAATTTGTGACTATAATTATTTCTATGATCCCAGGGCAGCGTTGAAAAGGGGCTTTGGAGAAGAAAACAAAAGCACCGTAGTGCTAATAGACGAGGCACATAATCTTTCGGATAGGGCAAGGTCAATGTATTCAGCAGAGTTATATAAAAATGATTTTCTTGAAGTAAGCAGACCATTGAAGAACAGGTTCAAAAAAGATTACAATGCCATGAGGAAGGTAAACAAAGTCATGTTGGAGATCATGAATACCCTTGATGGTGATAGTTTCGGCGTTATTGAAGAGCCAGACAGGCTACTTGGTTCCTTGAGAAACATGAACAGAACTCTTGATGAATGGCTTAAAAGAAACAAGAAGAACGAAAACTACAGCAAGGTACTGGAATTGTTTTTTCAATCTTCATCATTTTTGAAAATGTCTGAATTGTATTGCGGTGATTTTAACTATTATGCAGGTAAGGAAGACGGATTTAAGATCAAGCTTTTCTGCAAGAATCCATCAAATATTTTAAGAGAAATTAATGAAAAGGTAAGATCGGTAGTTTTTTTTTCAGCTACGCTTCTTCCACTAAGGTATTATTCCAACATACTTGGAGGGGCTGAGGATGATAATGTAATAAGATTTGAATCTCCATTTGATCACAATAACATGGATTTGATATTGAATAGTGGAATATCAATGAAATACAATGACAGGAAGAAAAATACTGAAAGGGTATGCCTGCTCATAAATAAATATATCAATGTGAAAAAGGGAAATTATATAATATTTTTCCCTTCATATACCTATATGAATGAAATCAATGACATATATTCACAGTATTATGATATGGATAATATTACGGTTCAAAAACCAAATATGTCGGAACCGGAATACGGCGAGCTAATATCAGGCTTTTACAATGATGATGAAAGAGTTGTTTTTTCAGTTATTGGAGGGGTCCTGTCAGAGGGCATAGACCTGATTGAAGACTTCCTGATTGGAGTTATGATTCTTGGTGTAGGTCTACCTAGAATAAATTTTGAAAGCGACCTTGTAATGGAATACTTCAGAGAAAGATACAATACAGGCTTTGAATTTTCATATATGTATCCTGGTTTTAACAAGGTGCTCCAGGCATCAGGAAGGGTCATAAGAACAGAAAAAGATGTGGGAACAGTACTACTTGTAGATGACAGGTATTCTGAAAAAAGGTATAGGAATCTTTTTCCAGATTCATGGAGCAACTATAAAAAGGTAAATAATTTAAGTGAACTCGAGAATGAATTGATTGAGTTTTGGCGGGAGAAGAAAGATGAGAGATAGTATAATGGAAAAGGGATATTTAAACAGCAAATTAGTACCCCTGGAGGAAATATTCACAGTTCTTGAGGGAGAAAAAAAACAGATTTACGAAGTTGTTAGAATAATTGAGGGTAAACCTCTTTTTTTGGAAGAACATGTTGACAGGATGAACAAAAGCATCAAGCTTATAAATCTTGAGAGAATCTTTAAATATAGTGAAATTGAAGATATTATATATATGCTGATTGATGAATATAATATAACTGAAAATAATGTTAAAATTGCATATTTTGAAAACTCTGAAGAACATGTTGTGGCCTATTTTACAAAATCAAAATATCCTTCAGAGGAAAAACACAAGGACGGATACAAGACTGTATTGATCTATGAAGAAAGAGAAATACCAAATGCTAAAATCGTCAATAACGAGTTGAGAAGTTTAATAAATAATATTCTTGAAAGCGAAGGAGCGGATGAATGCATTTATGTTTCTGAAAACGGGGAAATACTTGAAGGAAGCAGGACCAATGTATTCTTTATAAAGGGGAATACTGTACTGACTGCTCCAGACGAAGGTGTTCTTCTAGGAACTACAAGGAAGAAGATTTTGGACATATGCATAAAGGAAAGGATTGCACTGCAAAAAAGGACTCTTATGATTGAAGAGCTAACTTTCTTTGATGCTGCATTCATGACAGGCACGTCAATAGATGTAATGCCAATAAACAAAATTGGAGAAATCGAGCTTAAGTCCAGCAAGAACAGGATAGTTGAAATAATCAGAGAAGAATACACCAGAGCCATGAGGCACAATATAAGGATAAACTTGTAACAATGGGGGCTTTGATGCCCTTTTTTTTTGCAGCTTAAGAAAGTTAAAATATGCATAATCCCTTGAAGCATTAGTGTTATGCGATTAAAGAAACTTTCTTTCGCATCTTAATAAATGCTTACGCATTTAACGCAGCGTAGCTGCTTTCTTGCAACAAAAAAGAACAAAACGACCCGGGTAGGTCGTTTTGTTCTAAGCATAAATGCTTAAAAGGGGTATTGGGAATATATTTTGGCTATCGGGGGGATAACCAATTTCATTATAGCATAAGTGGTAAATTGATGCAAGGATAAAAATTAATAAAATCCACAAATTTATAAATTTATATTTTAACAAGATTATTTATTATTCTGCGTATATTTATTATGCAAATGTACATTTAATATGGTAAAATTGATGGAACTGACATTTTTGAAGGTCTAAGAAAACAGGGGCCATACTATTAAGAGGTGATATTTTGATATATCTGGACAATGCCGCAACTACAAAAATTACTGAAAAATCTTTGGAAAAATTTGTTTTTTCAAATGAAAATCACTATGGGAATTCATCTTCGCTCCATTCTTACGGCTATGTATGCGAAAAAATATTAAAGGAAAGCAGAAGAATCATTGGAGACTTTATAAAGGCTTCTCAGGAGGAAGTGTTTTTCACTTCAGGAGGGACTGAAAGCAATAATATTGCAATTTTTGGAAGCATTAAGGAATATGATGGTAGTGAAGTGATTTATTCTGATATTGATCATCCTTCAATTATTGGCCCTGTAAATGAATTGAGAAAAAAAGGTGTTGTAACCATTCCTGTAAATACGGATAATTATGGATATATAGACATTGATGATTTGGAAGGTAAATTGAGCAGTAAAACAACCTTGTGCATATTCACCCATGTAAACAGTGAGCTTGGAACCTTGCAGGACATGAAGAAAATATGCAATATTATTAAAAATAATAACAGTAATACAAGAATTCATTTTGACTGTGTTCAATCCTTTGGAAAAATCAATATTGATGTTTCCCAGTGCAACGTTGATACTTTGTCATTTTCAGGTCATAAAATACATGGACCCAAAGGAATTGGCGGGATCTATGTTAGGAAAGGAATAAAGGTGAAACCAATTGTTTTTGGAGGAGGTCAAGAGAAGGGTTTAAGACCAGGTACAGAGCCTTTGCCTCTTATTGAATCCTTTGTTGAAGCTATCCTTTTAAGAGTGGAAATAATGGAACATGAATATGAAAGAATCTTAAGTTTACGAAATAAACTAATTACGGGGTTGAAAAATTCCATTGAAGATATTAGAATTAACTCGGCAGAGAAATATTCTCCGTATATTCTTAATGTTTCAATAAAGGATATAAAAGGCGAAGTTTTGCTTCACTATCTGGAAAGAGATGAAATTTTTATTTCAACAGGATCTGCATGCTCGTCAAAAGACGAGTCCGGCGACAATGTAGTAAGCAAACTTGATAGTGACAAATCTTACAGTGATGGAACTGTAAGAATGAGTTTTGGAATGTATAATGATGAATCTGAAAACAATATTGTGCTTGAAAAGGTAACTGGGTATG
>JAUVAG010000319.1 GCA_030591825.1 Dethiosulfatibacter sp. | reverse complement strand
GAAATATATGCAACTATGTACAATACGAATTTTGTTGGAAGTTTTGCAGACATTTTACTCTCTCTTTCAGTTGCATTATTTGTTTATTCAAAGGGCTTGAAAAATACAGCATTGGCTGGAGTTTTCTTTTCACTGATGGAAATGGTGTGGATAGGTTCAAATTCAAGAGCTGGAATTGTTGGATTTATGCTGGGAATAATATTTATTGTAGCTTTGTTTAGGAAGAAGATCAAAAAAATGGGTACTTTACTTGTATTGAGTATAGTGGTAATGGTGGGCTTAAACGCTATGTCAGATGGTGATGTTTTTAATGAATTCCTGTCTCTTAGCATATCCAGGGAATCAGAAAAACTTGAGGAGAGAGCAGAAGAAAATATTAGAATTGAAGATGTCAAATTTATTGATAATTCTATTGAAATTATTACTGAAAATGAAACCCTTGGGATAACTGCTGATGGAGACCGCTTCTCCTTTTATGATGGAGAAGGCAATAAGCTTGGCGTTGAAACAGAGGGTGATCTGATAATATTTACTGATGAAGCATATTCAAATCATATGCTGACGGTTGACAGTGCTAAGGGAAGATTCAAGGTCAATGTATATCAGCAGGAGTTTATGCTCTACTTGACCAAAGAAGACGGGTTTAAAATGCGAGGTTCAGGTGGTGTTCTAGGCACTACAGAATATCCAGACAGACTCGAATTCATGGATGGATATGAGAGGTTCGCCACATCCAGAGGATATATATGGTCCAGGAGCATACCATTGATGAAAGATACCTTGCTGGTCGGACATGGACCTGACACTTATGCTATAGTCTTTCCACAGAAGGATTATGTTGGCAAGATGAATGCATATGGAAATGAGGCCATAATTGTTGACAAGCCCCACAACATGTTTATTCAGATAGGTGTCAATACTGGAGTGGTATCTTTGTTTGCGTTGTTGTCGGTGTTTTTAATGTACTTCATAGATAGCATGAAACTATATTGGAAAAGGGATATAACAACCTTCCTTGATCACATGGGAATCGGATGTGTAACTGCAATGATTTCATATCTTGGAGCCGGGTTTTTCAATGACCAGATTATATCTGTTGCACCTTTGTTCTATGTTGTGGTAGGACTTGGAATAGCCATAAATACTCTTGTGAAAAATCAGATTGTGGGGGGACTAGATGGAAGACAGAAAAAGTATTGAGACGGTGTATTTTATTCCTATAATTCTGCTCTTGGCTATTGTGCCTATTATTGTAGTTGGGAAAAGAATTGAGATTGATGGACTTGAGCTGTTAAACTGGAGAGGAGGAGCTTCCCATATTGACTTCTTCAGTTATTACAAGGCTTTGGTTTTTATTATTGTTGTTTATTCATCCCTTGCGTTGCTTTTTGTACAGAGGCTATTTGGAAGGATTAAATTCAAAGCATCTTGGATATATATACCGTTGCTGGTTTATATTGTCATGGTTATTATATCTACATATTTCTCTGAGTATCTTGTGGTTTCATGGAGAGGATTCATTGAACAGTTCCAGGGAATGTGGGTTCTTGTTGGATATGCTATTGCTGTAGTTCTTGCATATAATATGGTGAGTACTGATAGGGACATTAAAATAATTCTTTTTTCCCTTGTGTTTTCGGGTATAATCATTTTCATCATAGGATTCACCCAGTATTTTGGATATTCAGTTCTTGAACTGCCATTTATGGCAAAGATAATACTTCCTTTGGCGGAACAGACCACGGGCATGTCTTTGAAATTTAAAAATTCGATAAATACAATATCAGCCACAATGTATAATCAAAACTTTGTTGGAAGCTATGCAGCTCTATTGTTTCCATTGACATTGACCATGTATTTGTTTCAGGAGAGTAAGAAGAGAAGTTTTCTAGTAGGATTTCTATCATGTATGATGTTTTTCATTCTTATTGGAAGCAAGTCAAGAGCAGGATATGTAGGGACAATGTTTTCACTGATGATTATGATAATAGTATTCAGGAAAGTATTAATTAAAAATATTAAAAAAATCATTCCCTTGATTGCTGCTTTTGTTGTTGTGGTACTTTTAACAAACCATTTCAGTGACGGCTCTGTATTCACCGAATTTGATAGACTTGACCCTAGTGTGGAGATGGAAGTCATGAGCAAGCCTGTTAGGTTTGAAGATATTAAATTTGATGGAAACAGCGTTGACATAATAACTGAAAATGAAACATTGAAAATCAGGTATTTAGAAAGTGAAATCAGTTTCTTGGATGAGAATGACAACAATTTGATACCTATTGTTGATGAAATGAATTTGACCTTTGAAGAAGATCAGTACGATGGATACAGGGTGGAGTTTTTTGAAGGTAAGGAATATTTTAAGGTTTTTGCATACAACAAGGAAATGATATATTTCATAGCTGACGAAGGATTGAAAATATATGATATTGGAGGTACCCTTAATGTCAGTGAATATCCCAGCTATTTTAAGCCTCTATTAGGCCGGGAATTGTTGTTTTCGGGAAGGGGATATATCTGGATGGCTACAATTCCTTTGTTGAAGGGTGCCATAGTTTACGGTTACGGACCAGGAATGTATCCTATAGTATTTCCACAGCAGGATTATACTGGAAAGCTGAACATGGGAGTAGCAAGGATAGTTGTGGACAAGCCTCATGACATGTATCTTCAGACAGGTATAGAAAATGGAATAATTGCATTGATTGCACTGTTATTGTTGTTTGCAGGATACTTCTTCAGTAGCTGGAGAACCTACTGGAAGGCAAAGTTCCTGCGGTTTGGGGAGTTTGCAGGCTTTGGTATATTTCTGGGCATAATGGGATATCTT
>JAUVAG010000211.1 GCA_030591825.1 Dethiosulfatibacter sp. | reverse complement strand
GGAAATCAGCACAGAATACGATATGAAATTTCACAGCATCCTGGCAAAGGCTTCGAAGAACATAATCATTATAAACTCCTATAATGCAATGGATTATATGCTGGACCTTTTCATATACGAAATAAGGGTGTCAGCTTTTAGCAATGAGGGAAGTGAAATTGCAGCCAGAGTCCATAAGGATCTTTACAGAGCTGTAATTGCAAGGAATCTCATATTGGCATCAAAAGCAATGAAGGAGCATATGGAAGTTATTAGAAGATACTATCACTAGAGGAGGCAGCCATGTTAAAAGGAGATTCAAACAAGACATATTACCAGGTCATGGAATACTTGACCGACGAAATAAGAAAGAAAAACCTGAAAAAGGGTGACAATATGCCTACTGAAAGGGAACTGGCTGAACACCTGGGAGTGAGTAGGGCTGCTATCAGGGAATCATATAAAATACTAAATATAGTGGGGCTCTTAAGGAGTGTGCCAAGTCAGGGGACCTTCATTAAGGATGAATTTGATGAATGGCTGGTTGAACCCATGTCAATAATCTTCAAGCTTTCAGATACTACAATGAATGATGTTCTTGAATTCAGAAGAATGATAGAGGTTGAGGTTGCAACCCTTGCGGCTCAGAAAATTACCGACAGGGAAATAGAAATTTTAACGGAATGTTACGAGAAAATGTTCAGCGATATCAGCGAAGTTGAAAAGGCGAAATATGACAAAATGTTCCACGGAACTATTGTGAAGGCTGCAAAAAACCAGATAATTCTTAATGCCTATAATGCAATGTCACCGATGCTTCAGATTTTCACTTTAGATATAAGGTCTCAGGTAGTCAATAACGAACATGAAGGAATACTTGAAGAAATTCACAGGGATATTTATGAAGCAATAGTTGAAAGAAATGTTGAAAAGGCTAGGATTAGCATGCAGATACATATGGAAACAATAATCAAAAACTATTAATGAAGATGAATAATTATTAACGGTGTTTGTTAATATATCTACTATACCTGAAAGCATTTACAAAGGCTTTTTCAAGGTATATAATATAAACAATGGTTCTATCAAATAATATCAAATAAGAACTGGTTCTACCAAGAAATGGAGGAAGTATGGATAAGAGAATTATTGAAGCTATGGAAAAAATAGTTGGTGTTGACTGGGTTGCAAGTGATGCTGAAAAGATCAACAGTTATATAACGGATGAAACAGAGAAAGCAATAGCCCCTGTTCCATGTTTTGACTGTGTAGTGGTTAAGCCTGTTGACGCAAATGAGATTTCTGAAATACTTAAATATGCAAACAATGAAGATTGCATAGTAATTGCAAGAGGCGGCGGTACAGGGTGTACAGGTGCAGCAGTACCTATTAAGCCAAGCATTATCATGTCCCTTGAAAGGTTGAACAAAATAATTGATGTTGATGATGCAAACATGATGGTTGAATGTGAAGCTGGAGTAACTCTTTTCGATTTGGAAGATACATTCAAAAAACATGACAGCCTTTTCTTCCCGGTGCATCCAGGAGATGAGGGAGCACAGGTAGGAGGAATGGTTGTAGAAAATGCTGGCGGAGTTAGAGCTGTAAGGCATGGAGTTATGAGAAACCAGATCAAGGGTCTTGAAATAGTCCTTCCAACAGGTGAAATAATCAAAACTGGCGGAAAACTTTTGAAGGACAATACAGGATATGACTTAACTCACTTGATGATAGGCAGTGAAGGAACTCTTGGAGTTGTTACAAAGGCCATATTGAAACTTTATCCCAAGTCAAGCAATTCAGGTAGTCTTCTTGTTTCTTTTGATGACAAGGCAAAAGCGGTAGAAGTGGTTCCAAAGATATTAAGAGAAGGAATTACTCCTCTTGCAGCTGAATATATAGAACGTGATTTCATGCTGAGATCAGCAAAAGATTTAGGACTTGAATGGCCTGCCAAGAAGGGCATAGTTGATTTATATTTCATTCTTGATGAACCAAAGGAAGAGCAACTTTATGAGACAAGTGCAAGAATAGTTGAAATTTGCGATGAAAACGGAGCAGTAGACAGTCTTATTGCTGAAACAGCCAAGGAACAGAGAACCATTCTGGAAATAAGAAGCCACGGTTATCCAAGTGTTCAGCACATGGTGGTGGATATTCTCGATGTGGCCGTACCTGTAAGCAAAATAATGGACTATATGAACGGAATTGACGAACTGGCTGAGAAATATAATGCAACAATACCTTCCTTTGGACATGCAGGTGATGGAAATATACATAACTTTATCATGACCGAAGATGGAGAAAAGCCAGAAGGATATGAAGAACTTTCAAAGGAAATCTACAAACTAGCAGTAGGTCTGGGTGGTACAATAACCGCTGAGCACGGAGTTGGAAAAGTCAGAAATGAAAGACTTGGCATACAATTTTCACCTAAGCATCTTGAGATTATGAGAGGCATCAAGAAGGTTTTTGACCCCAATAACATAATGAATCCTGGAACAGGAATAAATTAAGACAAGCCGGCTAATAAGCCGGCTTGTCTTCACTAATAACCCATGGAGGTGGATAAAAGCGTTTAGTATCTAAATGTGGCTAAATATCTGTCCTCGTTGTTCATTTCTTCTGGTTTATATACCAGTACGTCTCCGCCGTTTTTAAGTGTGTTTATTGCTGCTATGTTTAATACATTTTCGGCTTCTACAGTAGGCTCATAGAGTTCGTAAAGAAATTTGAGATTTTCGTCGTAGTAGCCCCACTTTTCAATATTTGATGTAAGGAAAAGTCTGTTTATACGGCCGTCGAATGATGCGGATATTATATCTTCAAGTATGTCGGATCCATTTCCGATACTTTTTGCTTCGCTGAATTTTTCCATCATGGCATCTGTTATTTTATTGAATCTTTCATCCATGATTTTATGTGCCCTGTCCTTCAAATCCTTAGGATGGATATTATCGGGATTTCCATCTATATGCTGGTCCATCAAATTTGGATACTTGTTTGCATCCTTATACATTGATGTGATATAGCTAACACCAGAAACGATTAGAGGAAGTTCGTTTTTTTGTATGAAATTAAGTATATCTGTGCTTACCATTTGCATGAATCTATTTATATGGCTCTTATTGTCCTCTGCACTGCCGCCGTGACCATGGTATACTGCTGATGAGGTATTCGGATTTCCTGAATGGAACTGTAGCTGTCTTTCAGGATCGTCCATTTGCAGTGCCTCGTCAAGGGATGTAGGCATATCAAGCTCTATTTCTTTGATATTGAATTCGTCACAAAGATACAGCTTTATATTCTTTTGGCTTAGTGACAAGAGGTAATAGTTTTCATCCTTTGTAATCATTGACAATAGAGGTATTATATTGAATTCTTTTGACACATGCACTTTTTCCTGGAATTTTACAGGCATTTTGAAAAATTTGAATGTATCGCCGGAGATGAAAAGTGCAAGACCTTCGTTGCTGTTTTGCCAGAAAATCAAATCTTCAATTAAATCATATGCTTTTTTCAGGATGTTTTTGGCATCGGGCTCCGATACATTGAGTAAGGCAAGCTTTTTCTCAGCTTCCTTTAGTTGATTCTTCAAGAGAATCCTTCCTTTCAATATATCCTTCCCAGCCTTTTCAGTAGGTAGGTAAATGGAGATACATGGATCGAGCTTTGTTTCGATGAGTTTTAGAACATCTTCTTTTCTTAATTGATTCATTAATAAACCTCCTTATAATATTTGAGTTATAGCAGCAAGTTTTAATGAAAGCATCCTCAATTTATTTGTTATCGCGTCTAACGCGACATAGTCGTTTGTCTATGACTAGGAAAGTTAAAATATGCAAAATACTTTGAAGTGTTGGTATTTTACGATTAATGGGAAACGAGATGTTATGAAAGGGTGTTTATGTCTATGTTAATTATATCATATTTGG
>JAUVAG010000146.1 GCA_030591825.1 Dethiosulfatibacter sp. | reverse complement strand
CATAACGGATATTAAGAGGTCGCAGAAAGTTTCCTTAACGGCGTAATACCAACGCTTCAAGGGATTACGCATTTTTAACTTTCTTAGACTATAAAAAGAGCACGGAATACATATTTGTATTCCGTGCTTTGTTATAGTTTAAATTCTATTTAATTGGAGTCGAACCCACAATATTGTTAAGCATTTTGTCCATGACTTTCTGGAATATCTTAAGTTCCTCAGTGGAGATGTCCTTTACAAGGTCATCGTTGAATTTGTTTCCATGTGGAAGGAGCTTCTCGATTGTTTTATTACCCTTTTCCGTAAGCTTTATGATAATTTCTCTTTTACTTTCCGGATTTATATATCTTTCAGACAGTCCGTGGTTTTCCATTCTGTCAAGTAATCTTGTAACCGTTGAAGGCTTAAGATTCATCATTGTTGCAAGCTGAACCTGCTTCAACTCCCCGTGCCTATGTATATAATACATTGCAATCCATTGAATTCTTGTAACATCTGTTCCATTTAACCTTCGACCGAAGGCTTCCGAAATAATTTTCATATTATTATCGGCTACGTAGAATACTCATTTATCGAGATTGAATTTTGTCATTATTAATACCTCCTGTACATTGTTATGAATATATTATCATATTTTACCAAATAATATAACCATGGCGAACAAAAAACAAAGAATAATTGTTCATATCTTGTGAAAGATTATTTGCAATTGTTGTAGAAGGGCAATAAAGGAAGTATAATTAGTATAACAGTATTGAGTAAAAAATGGAGGAAACCATGTCAAAGATTAATAATATAATTAAGTACTTGTCAGTAATAGGAATTGTATATTCAATTTATCTTGTAGTAAGGGAGCTTTTGCAGAAGGGGTACTGTCCTGACTTTTTTGGAACTCCGGCATGTTGGCTTGTTCTTCTAGCATTTGTTATTGTATTCTTGTCAACATTGCTGAAGAAGGGTAAATCAATACTGTTTTATCCGGGAGCAATATTAGGACTTGTACTGGCTATAAATTTTTCAGTAAAGCAGCTTTTGTCAATTGATGAATGCCCTAAAATGTTTAATATTCCTCTGTGCTATGTATCATTTCTAGTTTTTGCAGTGATGATATTGCTGTTTGTACTGTCGAGAAGGAAAAAGAAGAATAAGAAACCCGTTGAAGAATGAGAGTGATAAGATAAATGATAGGAGATGCCCATGTACAATTTGGAATGTATAAAGACGAGAAAATCAATAAGAACCTATACCGGTGAGAAACTTAATGAAGATCAGAAGAAAAGTATTTTGGACTATATAAGCGATGATAAGAATCTGATCGGGTTAATGGGAAATAAAATAAGAATTGAATTCAAGGAAATGGAAGGTGGCATGAGTGGCAAAATTGGTACATATGGAATGATCAAGAATGCTCCTTCATATCTCATTGGGATTTGCAGAAACGACAAGGGCAGTCTTCTAGACTGCGGCTATGTTTTTGAAAAGCTTATACTTTTTCTTGAAAACATGAATCTGGGAACATGCTGGTTGGGTGGAACCTTCGAAAGGAAACAACTATCTACAGATATAAGTCTTGGAAAAGATGAATTCATTCCTGTGATTACTCCTGTTGGAAAGGGAACAAGTAAATTTTCAATAAAGGAAAGCATTGTAAGAAGATCAATAAAAGCGGATAAACGTTTGGACTTCGATAAATTGTTTTTTAATAATGATTTTAGTACCGGAATAGAAAATGAAAGGGCAAAGGAAATTCTTCGAATGGTAAGAATTGCACCAAGTGCATCAAACAAGCAGCCCTGGAGAGTAGTTGTTGATGATGAAAACACGGCTCACTTCTATATAGAAAGAACTCCTGGATACAAAAGTGCCAAGATAGGCTACGATATACAGTGGCTTGACATAGGAATAGCCATCTCCCACTATTTGATTGCAAAGGGCGGGGGTAATATTTTAATAGACAAACCTGATATAGAAATGCTGTCAGAACACAGTGAATATGTGGCAAGCATCAAGTGAAATTAAGCGTTAAATAAATTGTATAAAAAAAGAATCCAGAGGGGTTCTTTTTTATACTTGATTTTATCTTGAAATACTGATATCTTCTTAATTGAATCAAGTATTGCTAGCTTAGGAAAGTTAAAATATGGATAACACATTGAAACGTTGGTGTTATGTGTTTAAGGAAACTTTCCTTCGCAGTTTAATAAATGCTTACGCATTTAACGCAGCATTGCTGCGTTCTGATAGCTTAGGAAAGTTAAAATATGCATAACACCTTGAAACGTTGGTGTTATGCTTTAAAGGTAAACTTTCCATGCATACAACACCGCTAACGCGGATGACGCAGCATAGCTGCTTTGTTTAGGAGAAAATATGAGTATATTAAATGTAGAAAATGTAAATCACGACTTTGGTGGAAGAAAAATACTGGAAGAAGTAACTTTCAGACTATTAAAAGGCGAGCATGTAGGCCTTGTGGGAGCAAATGGAGAAGGAAAATCAACCCTTCTTAATATAATAACGGGAGAGCTGATGCCCGATGCTGGAAAGGTTGAATGGTGCAACAGGATAACCACGGGATACCTTGACCAGCACACTGTCCTTAAAAAAGGGATGACAATCAGAGAGGTCCTTAGAACAGCCTTTAACCACATGTTCGAGCTTGAACAGGAAGTAATGGACATCTACGACAGAATGGGTGATGTAGATGAAGATGAGCTCAACAGGTTGATGGAGGATGTTTCAGAAATTCAGCATGAACTGGAACACAACGGATTTTATACATTGGATTCAAAGATTGAGACTGTAGCAAAGGGTCTAGGTCTTGGAGACATAGGTCTTGACAGGGACGTAGATGATTTGAGCGGAGGTCAAAGGACGAAGATCCTTCTTACGAAGCTTCTCCTTGAAAGTCCAATGATTCTCATACTGGACGAGCCTACCAACTACCTGGACCATGAACATATAGAATGGCTCACCAGGTATCTCAATGATTATGAAAACAGCTTTATACTAGTATCACATGATATAGAGTTTCTGAACAGTGTGATAAATGTAGTCTACCATCTTGAAAATTCAGAACTCAGCAGATACAAGGGAGACTATGACAATTTCACTAGAATGAACGACTTGAAGAAAAGACAGATAACACAGGCCTTTGTAAAACAGAAGAAGGAAATTGAAAAGCTTGAAACCTTCATAGCTAAAAACAAGGCAAGGGTTGCAACTACAAATATGGCAAAGTCTAGGCAGAAGAAGCTTGACAAGATGGATAAGATAGAGCTAGTAAGGGAGAAAATCAAACCGGAATTCCACTTCAAGGAAGCAAGGGCTTCCAGCAGATACCTTTTCAAGACTGAAAACCTTGTAATAGGATATGATGAACCCCTTACGGGAGAACTTAAAATAGAACTTGAAAAAGGACAGAAGGTTGCAATCAAGGGAGTAAATGGTCTTGGTAAATCAACCCTTCTGAAGACAATTCTTGGAGATATTAGACCTTTTGAAGGAAATGTTGAAAAGGGAGACTATATATTCCCCGGATATTTCGAGCAGGAATCATCAGATGAAAATCAGAAGACAGCCCTCCAGGCGATCTGGGACCTTTTCCCGTCAATGACAAACGGGGAAGTACGTTCCGCTCTTGCAAAATGCGGACTTACAAACGAACATATAGAGAGCAAGATGATGGTACTTAGCGGAGGGGAAAATGCAAAGGTAAGACTTTGCAAGCTTATGCTAAGGGGTATAAACTGGCTGGTTCTTGATGAGCCCACCAATCACCTCGATGTGGCGGCCAAGGATTCATTGAAGCAGGCTTTGAAGGAATTCAAGGGAACCGTGCTCATAGTAAGCCATGATCCGTTATTTTATGAGGATTGGGTGACTGACATCTGGAACGTTGAAGACTGGACAACGAAAATAGTTTAAAGAACTTGAAAAGGTGTTTTAAAAGGAGTACAATTTCTTTGAAACATCTTATATATATAGCTGCATATGTGGCTAATGCGACGTTGTCGCTGTAGCTTAGGAGGGAAAGCATTGAAGAAACAGATAAAAGCCGATTTTTCACTTTTCATGGTGACACTGGCATGGGGAAGCACCTTTATATTGACTAAATATGCCATAGACAGGATGCCAATGTACAATTTTCTTGCCATAAGGTTTGCAATGGCATTTATTGTGTCAACGGCTATATTTCATAAAAGAATGATGAAAATAAACAGAGAAGTGTTGAAATACGGAGTGATCATTGGAATCATGATGTTTTTTCTCTATGCATTTCAGACAGCAGGACTTTTGTATACCACTGCTTCAAAGTCTGCATTCATCACTGGAATGACTGTAATTCTGGTGCCTGTATTTTCATCCATAATAATAAAACGAAGACCTGAAAAAAAGGTTGCCTATTGTACGGTTTTAGCCTTTATTGGTGTTGGCCTTCTTAGTTTAAATGGAAGTATTGACGGCGTAAATATAGGAGACGTACTGACTCTCATATCCGCATTCGCAGGTGCGATTTTTATTATTTTGGTGGGTAAATACACGGTGAAGGTTGATTCTGTAGTACTGGCCATCACTCAGTTTGCAGTAGTAAGTGTAACCTGCACCATCGTGTCGTTAATTTTTGAAACTCCAGTACTGCCGCCAAACACAATGGTTTGGGCTGATATACTATTTTTAAGCATAGTTTGTACAGCGGGAGCCTTCATAGTACAAAATCTGGCACAGAAATTCACCAGCCCTACACATGTGGCTCTCATATTTACCGGCGAGCCCGTCTTCGCAGCCATATTCGGGTATGTTTTCATAGGTGAAGTACTATCCGCACAGGGAATGATAGGGGCTGTACTCATAGTCTTCAGCATGTTTT
>JAUVAG010000141.1 GCA_030591825.1 Dethiosulfatibacter sp. | reverse complement strand
CAAGACAAACAAGTGACAACTCATCAATTGTCTTTGTTATAGAAAAGAAGTCTCCCCTTTATGCCCAGGCAGGTATCCTGTCATTCTTGTTAAGTTTACATACTATGTATTTGTCTTTAAAAAGAGACAATTTCAAGTTCATAAGTTCCTCCTTTAAATCCTGTAATAATCACTGTAGGGATTTCACATAGCAAACTATTTCCGATATGTTCTTTTTATTGGTGAAATCCACTGGTTTGCTGTAGGCAGCAAGCATTCCCTTTTCATCAGGTGTCAAATTTTCTTTTTTATTTAGCTTGAATTTAAGGAGCCTCATTAGTATCTTGTCCTTGAATGTGCATCTGTCGTACTGAAAACCTCCACGTAAATAATAGAATTTGATTTTTTTTCTTTCTTCCTCGTCGAAGTTCCTCTCGAAAACCTCTTCATGTATTTCATCACTTGGAGGTGATGCTCCACAGGCAAAGACTATTATCTTCTTGTCCCTCAATGTCTCCATAGCTTGCTTTATAAACTTTAATCCGTTAATGCCTACTGCATAAAGCCCTCCACCGAAAATCAAGGTGTCATAGTTTTCAAGCTCGTTAAAATCCACTTTTTCTCCGTTAAATACATCTGCAGTCAATGCATCACTTAGCATCAATGCATAGTTTTTCACAAACCCCGACTTGGATCTATATATTACAGCCGTTTTCATTTAACTACCTCAACATTTCTTTGATTTCCCCAATATCCTCTATAAACTCTTCAACCGCTTCAACAGGTGTCGCCCATGAAGTTACAATCCTTATTGCCGAAGTATCCTCCTCTTGCTTGCTCCATATATAAAACAAATATTTCTCGCTTAGCTTTCCAATAAGCTCGTTTGGAAGTATGGGGAATATCTGGTTTGACGAAGGTGTCCCCAAAAATCCATATCCAAGTTCAGCAATGGCATCGCTAATTTTAAAAGCCATTTCGTTCGCATGGACTGCATTTTTTTCAAAGAGACCATCCTTGAAAAGTTCAAGGAACTGAACGCCGATTATCCTTCCCTTTGCAAGAAGTGCTCCATTCTGCTTAAGGCTGTATCTGAAGTATTTCTTCAAATCGTCATTTGTTATGACTATGGCTTCCCCCAGTAGAGCTCCGTTTTTTGTTCCTCCTATATAAAATACATCAGTGTATTTTGCAATATCTGAAAACTCAAGATCCGACTCCCTTGACTCAATGGCAGATCCAAGCCTTGCACCATCCATGAAAAGATAAAGACCATTTTCACTGCAATATTCGTAAAGTGATTTAAGTTCGTCTTTTTTGTATATTGTACCAATCTCCGTAGAATTTGATATGTAAACCATTCCAGGCTTTACCATATGCTCGTCTTCGTGAACATCCAGTACTGACTTGACCATAGACGGAGTAAGCTTTCCATCTTCTGATTCCGCAACACTTATCCTATGTCCCTTTGCTTCTATGGAGCCTGCCTCATGAATGTTTATATGTCCAGTACTGGCGGATATTACCGATTCATAGGGTCTTAAAATCGACGATATAACTATTAGATTCGCCTGGGTTCCTCCAGATGTATAGTGTACATCAGCATCTGTATTTCCAATCTTTTCCTTAATAAACCTGGAAGCTTCAATACAATAGTCATCCTCTCCATATCCATCCTGCTGGGACAGGTTTGTTTCAAACAGTGATTTAAGTATGTTTTCGTGTGCTCCTTCGCTGTAGTCGTTTCTAAAACTGTGTCTTATTGTCATATTCTACCTTCCTGTTTTTTATATTATTTAAATATTCATTCCCATCAGTAACTCCAGTTATTTGATTCTACCAAAATGTTTAATAGGCTCACTATCACTCTCCATCAAGAAATGCATCAATAATTTCCCATTCTATGGACAAATCATCCTTTATTTCATATTCAAGAATTGCATAACCTACTACATGTCCGTCACAAAACTCACCGTAAACCCATTTGGAGTTCAATATCCCAGGTCCACTCCATTGCATGGTTCCTCCAAGGACGCCATCATAAGGTATGAGCTCAGGATGTAATTTAAGATCCTCCAATATAATGCTGCAGTCCGTTATTCCCTTATACCTAAGAAGGTCCCTAGCAACGAAATCGGAACAATTCTCCTCTTCTTTCACTTCTTCACTTATATTTCTTATGCTTTCCGACTGTTCAAAAAGCTTTTCATAAGGGTCTGATTCCTCAAGAAAATAGAATCCATTATCACTAACTATTGAAAAGACTTTTCTTTCAACAATTTGTTCCTGATTAAAAACCTCCATGACAACAATTTCATCTCTCTCGATAAAGACTCCATCCTCTTCAAAAGGAGTCCAGTATATGGTTCTGTCTTCATATTCAAGTTCAAGATAATATAACTCCCTATCCCATTCAAATGAAGCTGTGGACCTAAGCATCCTTCCTCCTGAATATCTGATCTTTATAAGCATATCATCAGTTGCAAGGTCCTCGTCTGTTTCTATACTTATTGGTAATCCGGGAACACTAGACATTGCCGGCGTATAATTTCCAGCATGAGATACAACAAGGTATTCCCATGTCTCAACAGATATCTCATCCTGCGCTTGTGAACATCCACATAAGGACAAGATAAGGACTAGAATCACAATAATCTTTATCACTATTGTTTTACTGAACATGTTAACCTCCATTATTATGTTATTTAATCACATCTTTAATCCACTTCTCAGCCCTTTCTATTTCTCCATCCTTCAAAGGTCCTTCGGAATCAGTTACATAATAACCTTCAGGGGGTATAACTACAGTACCACCTTTTCCGACAAGAGCCTTGCCTATGGGCTCGGCAGCATAACCAAAAACATTTACAAGTGCATTCAGTATCTTTGAATTTACATCCTTTGTATTCATCCTTGTGTCAAAAGCAACGGATTTAACTCCCAATAGACCATCCTTGGGAATCTTCCTAATGAAATCCATTACTGCCTTTGTTGCCTTGAATGCCCTGGTTGGAGATCCAACAACTATAAACTCCAAGTTTTTTATGTCTTCCTTTTCAACATTGTGTACCTTAACAAGCTTTACCTCATGTGTATCCTTCAATGATTCATGCAGGTGTATGGCTATTTTTTCCGTATTTCCAAAATATGAATCGTAGACAATTAGTCCTTTCATAATTACCTCCATTCTATTCTCAAAAACCTACCTTTATTATACAACTTTTGCCCTTTCTCAACAAACAATACTTTATATACAACCATAAATTTCAACAAAGGTTGGAAATATAGGATTAGAAAGTTTGATTTAAAAATAAATGATTAAACATATAATTTAATATTGACACAGAGCGGGTTCTCCGCTATACTTCTTAATATACCCCTAGGGGGTATCATAAATTTTGGAGGTATCATAAACTATGTCGGATTTTTACATTAAAACCAATCGGATTTTTACACCATTAAGAAAATACGCCTGGATATTCACACTGACTGTAGCAATAGGGGGACTTTGGTTTCCTATTTTAGGTCTTCTGGTTATTCCTGTTATACTGGGACTAACTTTTGTAGCATTATTCAAGGGAAGATACTGGTGCGGTAACATCTGTGCCCATGGAAGCATGTTTGATTCACTTCTCTATCCTATAACAGGAAATAAGAAAATACCCAAGTTTTTCAAGTCAAAGATTCTTGGACTTTCCTTCTTTGCACTGTTCTCATTCAAGCTAATAAGCAAATTCATCCTCGTATCTTCAAAATGGGGAACAATGGTTTTCTGGCAAAAGCTTGGTCTCATATTCGTATCCAGCTATCTAATGGTTACCGTTGTGGGAAGCATAGTGAGCATAGCATTTAGCTCCAGGACATGGTGTAATTTCTGCCCAATGGGAACGATTCAGAAATTTTCATACAAATTTGGCAAAGCTCTTAGAATCACTAAGAAGACAGACGAAAAGATTACTGCAGCAAGGACCGATATGTGCCACTCCTGCGGAAAATGCTCAAGAGTATGCCCAATGCAGCTTTCACCCCATGATGCCTTTTCTGAAGACAACCAGTTTGATTCAGAAAATTGTATTAGATGTTCTACATGCGTAGTCAACTGCCCTGCAGGAATACTTACTCTCAGCAATCTGGACGAGGCAAAGGAAATCAATTCAAATACTTCTCCAAAGGGATATGACACAAGAAAAGCTTTCATGTCAACCCTTAAAGAAATCAACAAGATAAACAACACAACCAACGAATATGTATTCAAGTTCACAGATGAAGACGTAGTATACGAGCCAGGTCAATTCATCCTTGTAAAAATCCAGGACAAGCCTGAAATGTACAGAGCTTACTCTATATCCGGGTTTGATAATGAAGAAAAAACTGTAACCATAGACGTCAAAAAAATGGACAAGGGATATGGCACCGGCATAATCTTCAACAACTTTAACGAAGGTGACGATATCATGCTTCAAGGGCCAATGGGACACGAGCTTCTTATAGACAAGACTGCAAAGGAAGTTGTCTTCGTAGCAGGAGGAATAGGAATCACTCCATTCAGGGCAATAGTGAAGGACCTTGTTGAAAATGATTCTGCTATTAAAAAATTCACTCTTGTATATGGCGCAAACAAGGAAAATGAATTTATGTTTGACGATGAATTTAAAAATTATTCAGATTCAAGCGACAAGTTCGACTATGTGAAGGTAGTTGCCTTTGACGATGAGTATGAGGGACACAAGGGATTTGTAACAGATGTGTTGAAGGACATGGACCTTGTAGACAACAAAATCTACATGTGCGGACCTCCACCCATGACAAAGGCTGCTGAAAAGCTTCTGTTGAACATGAATATACCGTCAGTGGACATCTCCTACGAAAGTGCTTAAAATAATTAAATCAAATTAAATCAAATTAAATCAAATTAAATCAAATTAAATCAAATTAAATCAAATTAAATCAAATTAAATCAAGTATACACAAGGGGCTGTGAAATCACAGTCCCT
>JAUVAG010000155.1 GCA_030591825.1 Dethiosulfatibacter sp. | reverse complement strand
TCAGCGTATTCATGACGGTAGGATCACTTACAACAAACAAGGTACTGTTCATAATATTATTCCTTATTGACTTGTTGTTTATAGGGTTGATATTTACAACCTTCCATTTTGCAGAAGAGTTTGGACACAATCTTGCGGCATATTCTGAATTGATAATTTCATTGGTTTCATTCTACGGTTCAGGAGCGATAATTTTAAATGCAGCCTTCGGCAGGGAAGTGCTGCCTATAGGAAAGGCAATCTACAATCCTATGAAAGCTAAAACTAAGAAAGTTGCATAAAAATTGTAATAAACAAAAGGAATTTGGATTTTTATTTGTAATACGAATGCCTATTTATTTAGTGGTCGAGATGATTCAACTGACTGAATATTAGAAGAATTAGATGACCAGAGAATTTTAATTGATGCGATTTCGGCATACATTTGAAAGTGTTAGTAAATAAATAATGCTTTGCATGAGTATAAATGTGTGTTACAATTAAACTAAGAATTGGTCGTACCGTAGTACCCGTGATGCGATACAGCAAAACATACAATATAGAACAGCGAAAACAGGACAATATATTTTTTACAACTATTGGTCACACCATAGTACCGAAAACAAGAGGATAGCATGGGAATATTAGTATGAATTGAATAGATTACTAATATTTCCATGGGACCACCTCAGGAGAAGAAGTAATTAAGATTATATTTGGAGGTAATAATGGAAAAGGTTAAGATTTTAACAGCAGGTGAAGCTGTAGAATTTGTTCAGGATTCACACACCCTTGTTACAAGTGGATTTGTAGGCAATTGTAATCCTGAAGCATTGAGCAAGGCATTAGAAAAACGATTTCTCGAGACGGGATCGCCAAGAGATATAACATTTTTCCTCCCTGCATCGCAAGGTGATAGAAGTGGTAATACGGGTGGAGATCATTACGCTCATGAAGGTTTCTTAAAGAGGGTAATTGCGGGTCACTATGCAACTGCACCTAAGCTGGGAGAATTCGCCCTTGCCAATAAGTGTGAAGCATACAACCTGCCTCAAGGCGCCCTTGTATATCTTTTAAGGGATATGGCAGGAAAAAGACCTGGTACACTTACACATGTTGGTCTAGAAACTTTTGTTGACCCTAGAAATGGCGGAGGAAAGGTAAATGAAAAGACCACAGAGGATTTGGTTGAACTTGTAAAAATCGGTGGTGAAGAAAAACTTCTCTACAAAACATTCCCGGTAGATGTGGCTTTCATAAGGGGAACCTATGCAGATGAATATGGTAATATCTCATTAGAGAAGGAAGTAGCAACAACTGAGGTTACTTCAATAGCTCAGGCTGTTAAAAACAATGATGGAAAGGTTATAGTACAAATAGAGAAAATGGTTGAAGCCGGATCGTTGAATCCGAAACTTGTTAAGATTCCGGGTATATATGTTGATGCAGTTGTAATATCAGACCCTGAAGACCACGAACAGTGCCTTGGTAATGAATATAATCCGGGCCTTAGTGGTGAAGAAAGAGTAGATGTATCAGATGAAGTTGAAAGAATACCGATGAGTGCAAAAAAAGTAATCGCCAGAAGGGCTGCAATGGAACTTGGTAAGAATACTGTAGTAAATCTGGGTGTAGGAGCTCCTGAATTTATTGCAACAATTGCCAATGAGGAAGGTGTAGGAGATTATGTGACACTTACTGTTGAAGCTGGTACCATTGGTGGGATACCTCAGGGTGGAGCTGCTTTTGGGTCAAGCATGAATCCTCATGCAATCATCGACCAGCCTTATCAGTTTGATTTTTATGATGGCGGCGGACTTGATGCGGCATTTTTGGGACTTGCCCAATGTGATGAGAAGGGTAATATCAATGTAAGCAAGTTTGGACCTAAACTTCCAGGTTGCGGAGGTTTCATAAATATTACACAGAATTCTAAGAAAGTATTTTTCTGCGGTACATTTACTGCAGGAGGATTAAAAACAATAATAGAAGACGGCAAGATGATTATTGATAATGAAGGAAAGAATATAAAGTTCAAAAAAGCGGTGGAACAGGTTACCTTCAGTGGTAATTATGCAAACAAGACAGGTCAGCCGATTTTATATATTACCGAAAGATGTGTCTTTGAACTTAGAAAAGACGGGTTGTGGCTCATAGAAATTGCGCCTGGAATAGACATGCAGAGTCAGATTCTTGATATGATGGAGTTCAAGCCTAATATAGCTGATGAAGTAAAATTGATGGATGAAAGAATTTTTAGAGAAGAAAATATGGGATTGGAATTGAAATAGAAATAGAAATAGTTCAACATAAAACAATAAACAACATGTTTTTAAAAAATGGAGAATGAGAATTATGAAACCTATGAGAATGCACCACGTTGGAATTGTACTTAATACAAGAGAAGCTGCTAATAAATTCCTTGAAACATTTGATTTGGAAGTTGATTATGAAGGATTTGTTGAGACTTATAAGGCAGAGTTGATATTCACAAAATATACTGAAAATGAAAGTCCGGTGGAATTGATTATTCCCGGAGAGGGCAGTCCTCTTAAGAATTTCAATAATGGAAAGGGAGGCATTGCACATATTGCTTATGAAGTTGAAGATATTGAGGCTATTCGTCAGGATTTTGAAAGCAAGGGGATGGAAATGCTTGAAGGCAGTGCTGTTCCAGGAACTAGCGATATTATTGTCAATTTCTTAAAACCAAAATACGGACAAGGAATACTTGTTGAGTACGTGCAAACTGTTGGTCCGATTCAAAGATAATAATCAGTAATAAGAAGCCAGTAATTTATTATTGGTAAAAGGAGGATATGTCATGTATACAATGGGAATTGACATTGGTTCTGCATCATCAAAAGCTGTGATTTTAAAAGATGGCAAAGAAATAATATCAAGTGCAGTTGCTCAAATAGGAACGGGTTCAACTGGACCCAGCAAAGTAATGGCTGAAGCATTAGAAAATGCAAATCTGACAGAAGAAGACATTGAAAAGACTGTCACTACAGGGTATGGAAGGTTTTCAATAGCCAAGGCAGATAAACAGTTCAGTGAAATAAGCTGTCATGCCAAGGGAATACATTTTCTAATTCCATCTGCCAGGACTATAATTGATATTGGTGGTCAGGATGCAAAAGCCATTAAGCTTGACAAGACAGGAAGGGTAAGACAATTCTTCATGAATGACAAGTGTGCTGCCGGTACAGGAAGATTTCTTGATGTCATGTCAAGGATACTGGAAGTGGACTTAAGAGATATGGGTGAATATGATTCCATGGCAGATAAGCCATCAGTTGTAAGCAGTACTTGCACTGTGTTTGCTGAATCTGAAGTTATATCGCAGTTGTCAAAAGGCCTCAAGAAACAGAATATCATAGCAGGAGTTCATAACTCAACTGCTTCTAAAGCTTGTAGTCTGGCATACAGGGCAGGCATTGAGGATGATATAGTAATGTGTGGAGGAGTTGCACAAAACAAAGGCGTTGTTAGAGCAATTAGCGAGGAACTTGGCACTGATGTAATTGTTGCGCCGAATCCTCAGACAACAGGAGCTTTGGGCGCTGCAATTTATGCCTATGAAGCGACCTTGACCGAAGAAGCTATTTAGAATTGATACAGATGAAACAAACTGCATTTCAATAATAAAAACTGCGGAGAAAACCGTGGATAAAAATAAAGAGAGGTAAAACATGAGTGATATTAAAGACGTTAAAGATATGAAAGCAAAAGAACTCCTTGGATACTATCAGGGTAAATTGGACGAAGAAGCGAGACAGGCAAAAAAAGACGGCAAGCTTGTATGCTGGTCTGCGTCTGTTGCACCACC
Source organism: Dethiosulfatibacter sp. (assembly GCA_030591825.1). GTDB lineage: Bacteria > Bacillota > Clostridia > Tissierellales > Dethiosulfatibacteraceae > Dethiosulfatibacter. Next base: position 809 of record JAUVAG010000155.1, on the reverse strand, counting down.
TGAGTTTTGTGTGACTATGGACATAGCAATGGTATATCCTGAAACCCATGCGGCGGGAATAGGCGCGAGAAAAGGTGCTCCTGATATGCTTGAGGTTGCAGACAGGAAGGGATACAACATGGATACCTGTTCTTATGCAAGGGTAAACCTTGGATATATGGAACTGTTGATGGAAAAGGCGCGCACGGGAGTTACCCCTGAAAAACTTGCAAACTCGCCTGCAGCAGACGTTCCTTTGCCTGATATAGTAATAACTTGCAACAATATTTGTAACACTCTTCTGAAATGGTATGAGAACATTGCAGTAGAGCTTGACATACCATGTATAGTCATTGATGTTCCTTTCAATCATACAATGCCTATACCACAATATTCAAAGGACTATATTGCTGACCAGTTTGAAGAAGCAATAAAAATACTTGAAGAGACAACAGGAAAGAAATTCGATTATGACAAGTTTATGGAAGTACAAAAGCAGACACAAAGGTCTGTAGCGCAGTGGAACAGACTTGCAGCTCTTTCTTCACACAAACCATCTCCTCTAAATGGTTTTGATCTGTTTAGTTTTATGGCTCTTATAGTTTGTGCAAGAAGTCTTGACTATGCGGAAATAACTTTTAAAAAGTTTGCTGACGAGCTTGAAGAGAATCTTAAAAATGAAATATATGCATTCAAGGGAAATGAGAAAAAACGTCTTACATGGGAAGGAATCGCCGTATGGCCGTATCTTGGACATACATTTAAAGGACTCAAGAATCAAGGTAATTTGATGACAGGATCTGCATACCCTGGTTTGTGGAACCTTGAAT
>JAUVAG010000126.1 GCA_030591825.1 Dethiosulfatibacter sp. | reverse complement strand
GGTTCCGGATAACCCTGTCCAGCCCTTGACATGAGCTTGTCTGGAACATCCTTCCAAGTTAGTATACATTTTATTCCTTTTACCTTTTCAGCTTTTTCTGTACTTATATCAATTATTTCTGCAAAGGGATGAGGGCTTCTTAAAACCTTGACTATAAGTGAATTCTGCTGTGCAAGATCATCTGTATATGCAGGTTTTCCATGTACAAGACCCTTCCCGTCGAGTTTGGGAATGGATTTATTAACACTCATGGTGCACCTCCAGATATTTTAATATGGCCCTATGCTGACCTTCATATCCGGAGCATCTGCAGATATTTCCTGCCAAATAGTGTTTAATGTCTTCAAGCGTTGGATTTTCAAGTTCCTCCTTCATTGAATAGACAGCCATAACAAGACCAGGAGAACAGAAACCGCACTGTTCAACTCCTTCAGCAGTTATATATTCTGCTATTTTATCGGCCTCTTCATATATTCCTTCAACTGTAGTAACGTCCTTCTCCTGTGCCCTAATTGTGTAAAAGGAACAAGATGGTACAAGCTTTCCATCCACTATAACAGAACATGACCCGCAGGAGGTTGTATCACAGCCCCTTTTGACACTCTTGATTCCAAGGTCCCTGAGAGTATCCAAAAGGTATTCGTCTGGCTTAATCGAATGATTGTATTCTCTTCCGTTTATTTTAAGCTTTACTTCCAAAATAACCCCTCCTTCAATATGTCCGACAGCATGGTTTCAGCCACGCTTCTTCTATATGCTCCGGTTCCCCTGAAGTCGTTAGAAAATTCCACGTCCCTCAAAAGCTCCTGTGCATTGTGCTTAGTATTAATATCCTTGATTAGAACCGCCTTTCCAGGCCTTGCTCCAACTGCGATTCTGATTTTGTCCCCTGATGTTACACAAATATTTACCAAGGCAAAGTCGGTATAGTTGTGCTTGAAAGCCTTGAAGGATGAAAATCCAACCTTTGAAAATGATACTTCAACAAGTATATCGTTTTTGACAGTATTTGAATTCAGATATTCAATCATTGGTATCTCACCATAGAGATGGAACCTAAGCCTTGCATCAAGTGCTATAAGAGCAGTACCTATGTCAGAGAAGGAATACTTTCCACTGACACTTCCTCCAATGGTTGCAAGATTTCTTAAACCAACTCCCCCAACCTGTAAAACAGACTGACCTATACAGTCAGGAAATAGACTGCTTTTTTCCAGCTCCCTCAAAGTGGTCATTGCTCCTATCCTTATTCTATCTTCTTCATCCCTAATATAGTCAAGGTTAAGCTTTGACAGGTCTATTCCTTTGTTTACATAACCTTTTTGAAGCTTTAGAAACAATCCTCCCCCAATTATAGTATATTTGCTGTTATTCATTTCAGAAACAACCTGATCCAGTGTTGTTGGTTGTACTATCTCTTTAAACCTCATACTTAACCCCCTCAAATAATTTATATGCTTCTTCAACTGTATATTTTCTAATATTGCTCAGTTCTCCCAGAGCATCCACATCCTTCAGTCCATTTCCTGTAACTATTAGACAAACCTTGTCACAGGATTTAATCTTCCCGTTTGAAAGTAGCTTTTTGAGACAAGCCAGAGTTGCAGCGCCTGCCGGTTCTGAAAAGATTCCTGTTTCACTTGCCATTTCACCAATAGCATGAATTATTTCCTCATCACTTACAGTTGTAAAATATCCTCCATTTTTCTCCATGAAGGTACAGGCTTTCACCACGTCTCTTGGATTTCCAACACTTATGCTGTCTGCAACTGTATCAACATCCTCAATAATGGGCTTGTAAGGCTTTCCATTTTCGAATACATGCTTCACCGTGGCAGCACCTTCGGCCTGGGCACCTAGTACCTTTGGAATCTTTTCAATGAGACCAAGCTTATAAAATTCACTGAAGCCCTTGCAGATTGAACTTATTACTGTACCATCTCCAACAGCTACAATACAATAGTCGGGCACTTCATAATTGTTTTGTACAATTATTTCATAAGCCCCTGTTTTCTTTCCTTCAAGAAGATATGGATTCACAGCAGAGTTTCTGCAGTACCAATTGTTCTTAAGACCTATGTCCAGTGAAATGTCAAAAACCTGGTCGTAGGAAGATTCTATTGGCACTATCCTTGCTCCCGCAGCAACCAGCTGTACGAGCTTGCCCCTTGGTATTTTAGAAGGAACAAAAATGTAGGTGTCAAGAAGAGTGCTGGCACTTAATAGTGCAAGTGATGATGCAGCATTACCAGTGGAAGCACAAAAAATTGTATCATATCCTTCTTCCAAAGCCTTGTTTACTGCTATGATACTTGCCCTGTCCTTATAGGATCCAGACATGCTTATTCCATCAAACTTTATCATTATATTTTCAATTCCGAATTTATTCTTAAATTTATAAAGAGGAGTACCTCCAATGAATTTATCGATATCTGTTGAAAATCTAACAGGAAGAAGCTCTTCAAACTGCACAATGCTATCCCTTTCAGAAAAGCTTGAATCCCTGTCTATGGTTTTTTTCAATGATTCATAATCGTATATTATCTGAAGCGTTCCCATTATAGACCCGCAGTCCTTGCACCAGTACAATCCCTTCTCCGCCTTGTACTTCTTGCCGCAAGTGATGCACTCCAGATAGTATTCCACCATTACAACACTCCCTTTATTGCTTCAACAGGACATTTTGACTGGCAAAGTCCACAGTTTATGCATTTTTCTTTCTCAAGGATGACTTCCGTATTAAGAGAAAGTGCCATCTGAGGACATACTTTCACGCATATTCCGCATCTTGTGCAGACATCATTGTCTACCTGTGGATATCCTCCACTTCCCTTTGGTTCAAGTCCAAGGTCCGTATTTCTCAAATCCTCAATGGATTGTATATCATATTTTTCCATAGCTGCTGGAAGGTCAGCCACAATTTTATTAAAAAGTTCCCTGCCCTTCATGAGAGCAGAAGAAAGCATTTGTACAAGGTCCGCTCCGGCCAGGATAAATTCAAGTACATCCTCAGCCTTTTCTACACCACCACAGGCAATTATCGAAAGGTCCGGAAATTTCTTTCTGATATTGACAACGCGATTAAGGGCTACGGGCTTGATGCTAGGTCCCGACACCCATGATTTTCCACCGTCTATACCCAACTTCACAGAGCGATTTTTAAGGTCCACAACAATTCCAGGACCAAGAGAATTTATTGCTACTATTCCACTAGCTCCGCAGTTTACCGCTATTTCAACAAACTCCAGATAATCTTCTATATGTGGACTCAACTTTATGAATACAGGCTTGTCCGTAAGTTCACATATCCTGGTAACAAGAGACTCCAGCTTGTCCTTTCCATAATGTGTACTAACTTCGAAGAAATCTGCATATTCCTCAACTTGAGGAACTACTATTTCCAAATCCTCAGCTGTATAACCTACACTTACTATCAAAGGTTTCTTAAGATTCTTCTTAAGATTGGGCAAGATATCCACAGACCACTTCTCCAGAGGATATTCGCTCCACAATTCAGTATTGTGTACACAGTGACTTGTGGCTATTATGCATGGTTTTTTCACAACAGCTCCTTCCACTGAAATTGTTTTGGTTACTATTCCTCCCGTAGATGACTCGTTAAAGTATTCAAGAGTTTCAAGTTCACCCACTATTGGTCCCGATGCAGGCAAAAGTGGATTGTCAAAAGTTTTCCCAAAAAGCTTCACTGTAGTATTCATAGTGATTCACCAATCCTTTCCCACAGTTCCCTTACCAGATCCTGTCTCATTTCAAATTCGATCTGAGGTTTGTAGTCGTTGATCTTGTAGTTTCCATCTGCATTGACATACCTAGGCTTCATGCTGTCAAAAACTCCGAAGAAAACATGTCCAAAGGCATTGTCATCATCCATTGGAGTAGGAGGACAATAATCGAAAACCAGAAAATCAGAGTCATATCCCTCTTTTATCCTTCCTATCTTGGATCCGGAAATCCTGTTAAAAAATCTGTATGATTCAGCCATATGTTTTCTTATTTCATCAAGTCCTATTCCACTAGGATTTTCAGTTGACTGCTTTCCAAGATAGTAAAGGTTCTGCCATTCCCTCATGATATTTACTCCAAGTCCATCTGTTCCTATGATTATTTTTATATTATTCCTTTTAAAAAGATTATAGTCGAATAATCCTACAGCATTATTCATGTTGGAGGTTGGATTAAGGGCAATTACACAGTTTCTTCTTCCTATAAGCTCCCCTTCCCTTTCGTTTATGTTTACACAGTGGGCAAGTATTGAATCTTCGTTGAGAAGGCCAAACTTCTCAAGCCTTTCAACCACAGTCAATCCGTAGTTTTCAATGGAATGCTTCTCATCCTCAATGCTTTCAGCCACATGTACATGAATTGGATTTTCCCCAGCATTTTCCTTGATTTTTTCAAGGGACTCATCACTTAGGGACATAAGTGCATGAAGTCCAAAAAAGCCGTCTCCCATTTCAATGGGATGGAGGTTTTCCCTTATACATTCACCAATGTCAAACCTGTCACTTGTCTCGAAGCATAACATTGCCTTCATGCCAAACTTCTTTTTGATGACATTTCTCAAAACGTCAAGACTGCCGTTTATCTCTCCACTGGCATGATGGTCTATGATTGATGTAACTCCCGCCTTAAGGCACTCGTCACAATATACTTCAGCACTGAGACCAATATCTTCCAAGAGAAGCTTTGAATCAAATTTCCACCATATATCATCAAGTACTCCCTTGAAGGTCTTTGGCGATGCCTTCATATCAAGGCCTCTGAAAAGTGTTGAATATACATGGGTATGGAAGTTTACAAGTCCAGGAATGAGAAGTTTTCCCTTTCCGTCTATCCTTTCATGGGAAGACTTGAAGTCATCCATATGTCCCACTTCTATTATTTTCTTGTCGAATATTATATATCCGTTGTCAATATAATTCTCATAATCGTAAATCTTGAGATTTATTATTGCCTTCATGGTTCACCTCCTGAAAAACTTGCCTCTTCCCCCGTAGAATATTCCCTTGTCCATTATTATCCTTCCCCTGGATATGGTTGTTATTACCTTTCCCCGTACTACCATATCCTCATATACGGTATAGTCGCATCTTGAAGCTCCACTTTCTATTGCCCGGGAAATATTTTCATCATAGACTACAATATCTCCGTCAAATCCTTCACCTATCCTTCCTTTT
>JAUVAG010000099.1 GCA_030591825.1 Dethiosulfatibacter sp. | reverse complement strand
GCCATGATACCTATACCTACTAGCATTATAGGTCCTGATCCGGTATTGAAACCTTCAAATATACCGTTGACGGCAACAACTAGAATAACTACAGGTATTATGTATTTAATCAGTACATACCAAATGTTAAGGAATGCATAGTTAAAAGTACCGCCGTTTGTAATCTCATTGAACAGATCTTCCTTCTTGATTTTCCATCCAGCAAATATGCTAATAAGCATTCCACCTATAGCAAGATAAATCTTGTCTGTGAGAAGGTCGAATACATCAAATGCTCCCGTTCCGAAGAGTTTTGGTCCAAGTCCTCCAAGTGATAGTGAAGAAAGTATACATAAAGCAGCCATTATTGAAGAGGCTATTAAAACTGCCTTCTTTCTTGGTTGTTTCTTTTCGTCTATCAGATATGACACAACTACCTCTAGCAGTGATACTGAAGAAGTAAGGGCTGCAACTGCAAGTGCTACAAAGAACAATGTCGCGAAGACAGTTCCAATTCCGCCCATTGCTGCGAATAGAGAAGGAACTACAACGAATACTAGTCCAGGTCCTTCTGTTGGAGCGATGCCGAATGCAAACATTGCCGGGAACATTGCCAGACCTGCAAGAAGTGCAACACCAGTGTCCATGGCTGTAATTATTCCAGTAGTGCTTACAAGGTTTTCTTTCTTATCAAGATATGACCCATAGGTAATCATACATCCCATACCAAGTGAAAGAGAGAAGAATGCCTGGCCTAGTGCTGCCAGTACCACCTTTCCTGTTACCTTGCTGAAATCAGGTTGGAAGAGGAACTTCACACCATCTATGGCATTTGGAAGGGTTAAACCTTTAATTGCAATTAATATAAGTATTCCGAACAACAGTGGCATGAGTATCTTACCAGCTTTTTCTATACCTGAAGATATTCCCTTCGATACAATAACAATGTTTATTCCGAGATAAGCAACCATCCACATTAGTGGAATAGTGGGGTTAGTTATGAATTCTCCAAAAGTACTTCCTATTAGTTCCGGACTGTTTAGCAGACCTCCCGTCACCTTGAAAATGTAAGCAAGTGCCCATCCGCCAACTACAGGATAGAATCCCATAATCAAGAATCCACTTAAAACACCTATGATTCCTACAAATGTCCATTTTTTGTCTACAGACTTGAATGCTCCTACTGCAGCGAGCTTACTTCTTCTACCAAGTGCAAATTCTGTCAACATAATGCTGAAACCTATTAGTACGATAAAAATTAAATAAATAAATACGAATGCTCCACCACCATTTTGTCCGGCAGTAAATGGAAATTTCCAAATGTTTCCTAGACCAACTGCAGATCCGGCTGCAGCCATAATAAATCCAATCTTTGATCCCCATTGTTCTCTTTTCTGTGGTTCTTTAATTTTTCTCTGTTCCATTAAAACAACTCCTCTTTTACTTTTTTTGTTTGCCTGCGAGATACATTATCTCGGAATTGTATTTCATTGATGAGAAAATGCGCACAAAAAAATCTACTACATTTTAAGTGTGCTGTTTGAACTGTCAAGTTTTACGCAATGGTGATTAAAATGAATAGATGTAATTTAAGCCGATTAATTTATTTGCAATCAATTCCAGACGCTTCATTCCGTGAGTTATGAAAACGTATGCTTAATTATAGCACGATGTTGTATGTGATGCAATTACAAATTTTGCACAAAATTTGTATTTTGGATACAATGTGCAATAATGAATAAAATGAATTGCGAGTATACTTTTAAATAATAGACTAAGAAAATAAAAAGCCCTGTACTGCAGCAATAAGGGACTACATCCGATAGCTACAACACAGAGCTTAAATTATCTATTGGTTATGTTTGACTAATTTACTATAAGTCTATTGATCTATTTCTATTTCTATTACATCTACAGATTCAACAGCTGCATCTAAAACATCCTGAGGAACTTCAATATCGAAGTTTCCGTTAAGGTCGCTGTAGGTCATGCTCATATCCATATTCATGGAAACTGTTGAACCTGAGGAGTCCATTGATTCAGCTTTAAGATTGAATTCGAAGTAAACAACTTCATAGGTATCCTTGTCAATAGCAAGTTCTATGTAGTAACTGCCTATATCGATGTTATTGGCTTCATCCCCACCTTCCTTTATGTCCAATCCACATGCTACAATTTCATTTGCTTCTTCACATTTTATCAGTATTTCAAAGACTTTATTGTACGTTTCTTCATCTGAAATCATTACAGCACGGTTTCCTCCGTCCCAGACAACCTTTCTATCAAGGGCTTCTGATACGAATCTTGCCGGTATATATGTTCTCCAGTTCTTGTCATAAAGTACAGGGACAACATCTAAATGAATTTTCGACAAATATGTTAAGCAGCTAATTTTTTAAACTATTTTTTTACCTGCACTTGGACCAGGACTCTCGTCGAAGATTTCAATAGGCTCAAATAACCATACACTTTTGCATGCCATGTTCATTTCAGCGAGTTTAGCATTTACGTTGTCGAAAAGTTCGCCTTCAGTTTGGTGAGCTTTTACTGTTCCTACTATTTGATACGATTTCATACCCTTTACTGCTATAGCAGTTACTTTAGGATTACTTTCAAGATTTGCAGATGTTGTTTTCATCATTATTTCAGCTGCACAGAAAAAGTCTTCGCTTGGAGCCATTATGCTTCCTACAACTATGCTGTGTGGTGTTCCGTCAGTTGATACTGAAGTCAATACTTTTGTAGCTTCAGGGTTGTTGAATAGATCCATGACATTCTTAGGTATTTTCATTTTATTATCTCCTTGAGTTTCAATTATTTCATTGATTCAGCGCTTTAAGTATATTATACATAGGTAGTAAATAAAGAACAAGTACTGAGATTATTCGTACTAAGTACGCAAAAGTATACCAAGGAAGATGTCTTGCTTTTTTCAGTTGTTGAAGTATAATTAAATGGAGGCAAAACATTTGCAGAAGGTTATAAGAATAGGAACTCATGAGAGGCCAAGATGAAATCGAATAATAAGGGTAAGGCTGCTAAAGGCAGATTGCTTGAATATATGGAAAAACTGAAATTATTGAATAAAGTGAAAAATCCAATAATAAAAGCTTTGAATAATTATTTGAAGAAAGTAAAGAAAGTTAAGAAAATAATGTTCATAAGCCTGTTCTTTGCCATGCATGGGGTTGGAATAATTGGAAAAAGTATCTGGATGCTGGATAACCCTCGTGGTATAAATGTTTTATTGGGCATAAGCAGCAGGGTGTATAGCGACCTGGGCTTCATAATAGGGATAGTGCTTATTATAAATGCAGTGGGCTTGATGACGAAAAAGAAGATTTTTTATTATTCTGCTATGGCAATTGTTTTTTCATTTATGGTTTATATAAGTATTTCACTGGTGCGAATAAAAGAAATGTATGTAGCTTCTATGGATTTTTCTGTCATTGTAGTTTCGATTTTTTATTTAATTTTGTATGGTGCAGTATTTGGAAATATGTTGTCATTACAGGATGAAAGATAGCTTAATATATAATATCACAGTCTTTGAGAGTCTGTGATATTTCTATTTCTAGTGCAAATATTTCCATTGAACATTTAACTATCTTAAGCTATAAAAAAGGTTGCACCAACATTCCTGGAAACAAAGAGTACTTTTCTTCGGGCATTGGAATCATACCTATATGTATCTTCGCTTGAGGATATTTACCCTTGGCATAAAAGGTACCAAATATCTTGTCCCACCATGGAACAGAGAATCCGTAGTTGGACTGGGTTTCTTTAATTATTATGGAGTGATGAATGGTATGAAGTGCTGGTGTAATTAATACTTTATTCAGAACTCTTTCCAATGGTTCCGGAATATTCAGGTTGCTGTGATTGAACATTGATAAAGCATTTAGTACCACTTCAAATATAAGGACAGTTGCAGGTGCAATACCTAAAACAAGGATTGTGATGATTTTTATGAAATTGGATAGGATAATCTCAATGGGATGAAATCGCAATCCTGAAGTTGTATCCAGCATGGGGTCAACATGATGCATGGAATGAAGTCTCCAAAATAAGGGAACTTTATGGAAAACACGGTGTTGAAAATAAATAACAATATCGAGGAAAAAAAATCCTACAACAAGCTCTGATACTCCAATATCAAACAGATTCAAGAGTCCAATACTATGATTATTTGCGTATATAGATGCTTGATAGGGTACCAATGGCATCAGGAGTAAAATCAGATTGTTGCAGACTACCAATACAATATTGGAAACCATATATTTCCATCTGTCCTTTTCAAATTTTCTACTGGGAATTATCCATTGCAATATCATACAAATCAGAAAAACACCAATAAAACTTCCACTTCTTATCAACGAAACATCCAATCTCTTCACCTCACTTATCTTCTTTTAATCTGCAGATATGTCCTTCATATCTTTCAGTTTTTTTATGATGACTTTACTTATAATTGACAATAGGATTAATACTGCAATACCAGTGGTAGCAAAGGTTATTGTCTTCACAGTATCTCCTTTTCCACCGATAATGGCACCAGCTAGGAATACATATCCGATGGTTGCAGGTAACATGCATATCCATGATATTAAAGCATAGGTTTTAAAAGGTACATTCGTCAATCCATAGACATAGTTTTGTGCATTGAACGGAAAAATAGGTACCAGTCTTGTTATAGCAATCATCTTCCAACCGTGATCATTGATACCCTTATCCAATTTAATGAATATATCACTATTCTTGAATTTCTTGACTACGTAGTCCTTACCGATATATCTTCCAGTCAGAAAAGCTAGTGAAGCTCCTAGAGTAGAAGCAATTGAAACCCAGATACTTCCATAGATAGGGCCGAAAACCATACCAGAAAGGAGCGTCAAAGGAAGTCCCGGAATAAATAAAACCGTTGATAGGGCATAAAATATAATGAATACTAGTGGTGCCCATATCCCTAATCCGTCAATAAATACTATCATTTCATCAATTCGATCTAAACTCACATATGAGAAAATATCAAATATCCAAAAGAGCAGAATTGTAATTCCTAGTATTCCAAATATAATAATCTTTTTCTTCATCTCAAGCACCTATTTTTAGTCCTTTAAAAAAGTTTTTTTCGGGTTTTTTTATCAGGGATTGAAGCCTTCGATTTCTTAACTTATTTACACTATATCATATATTTTGTTCAGTTGTATAATATATATAGTATAAATAGAATATAAATTCTTTATACTGAAAATAAACATTAATATAAGTATAATGAATGGTATAATGAATTTGGGATGCAATTTAAAACTTTAAAAATGTTCCGATTAAGCAAGGAGAATTATATATGATAGAACGAAAAATAAATTTGAATATAGTAGTTATATTGATAATATTCATTATATTTTTAAGCGCCTGCTCAAATCCCACTGTATCATCTGAGACTCTTGCTGATTTTGACTCATGGGAAGAAGTAGTTGAATCAGGTAGAAATAAGGAAGTCACTATCTTGATGTGGGGAGGCAATGAAAGCATCAATAAGTTTATGGATGGTTATGTGGCTGATTATATGAAACAAACATATAACGTCACCTTGAACAGGGTGCCCATGAATGCTCCGGATTATTTGGCTAAACTTATTAACGAGAAGAAAACCAGTGTAGAGGTTGGAACTGGCGATGTTCTCTGGATTAATGCAGAGAACTTTCGAACTGCAAGAGAAGGTGACCTTCTGGATGGACCATTTATAGAACT
>JAUVAG010000080.1 GCA_030591825.1 Dethiosulfatibacter sp. | reverse complement strand
GATAAGGATTCCTTATTTTTGAGGGTGTTTTCTAAATCTGTAGATAAGAATGTTTATGAAAACCATAACTGTGGATAAAACTACGGAAACTCAAGTTACATATCATTGACATTGCTGTGAATTCAAGTATAATAATTGAGGCAATACTAAAAAGGAAGTGTAATATGAATATTCTAAAAAAAATAAAAGATAGTTTACATAAAATTATCACAAAATCAAAAAATAAAATACGCAAACCATCTACTCCAATTATGGTCTGTAAAGAAATTGTAATCATAGCTGTATGCTTACAATTAGTACTAGAAATGATGGGACACCGATCAATCATCAATGGTTTGATGACACCACTTACAAACCCACTTATGTTCATTTGTAGTGTCTTCTTTCTATGTAGTTTCTTAGCTTTTTCTTTATTCCTATCAAAAAGACATTTTGGCTATATTTGTGTCAGTACCATATGGCTTTGGCTTGGTTTTACTAACTTCATATTGTTAAGCTTTAGAACAACACCACTCACTGCTACAGATTTTAAAATGTTAACCTCTGTATTCACTGTTGTCCAACGATATGTAAATACTTTTCAAATGGTCCTCATTAGTTTTTTTGCATTATCCATTATTGCTTCGCTTATCTTTGTTAGTATTAGGTTACCATTAACCAAAATATACTTGCGTAGAAGTATTGTGGCAATAGCAATATGCTTTCTCTTACTTACAGGCAGTTACAATGCTGCAGTAAGGGGGAATGCTGTCACAAAGGATTTTGGTAACATCGCTGAAGCATTCCTTGATTATGGTTTTGCCTATAGTTTTTCTAGAAGTGTAGTTGATAAAGGTATACAAAGGCCAAAGACTTATTCCTCTGAAACTGTTGGCGAAGTCCTTGAAATGCTGCCTATAAAAACAGATTGCATTGAAGATGATTCAACTACTGATGATATATTGATTAATGTAGATGTAGTTCTGGACAATGTATACGGGGATAAATTAGCAACTGAAGTGGAAATTAACACGACACCAAACATCGTGCTTATCCAACTTGAATCCTTTTTTGATGTTAATAGGATTAATGGATTAGAATTTAATACAAATCCGTTGCCTAATATGACCAAACTTATGGAAAACTATTCATCGGGTTATGTTACGGTCCCATCTATAGGTGCGGGTACTGCCAACACGGAATTTGAAATATTAAGTGGAATGAGCCTCGATTATTTTGGCGCAGGTGAATACCCATATAAAACAATTTTAAAGAAATCGACAGTTGAAAGTCTACCATACACACTCACCGAATTGGACTACCACAATCATGCGATCCATAACAACATGGGTACTTTTTATGCTAGACACAGTGTATACCCAAGATTAGGTTTTGACAGTTTTAGTTCCATAGAGTATATGCAGGACATTGAATACAACCCACTCAATTGGGCTAAAGATAAAGTATTAATCCCAGAAATTACTAAAGCACTTCAAGCAACCCAAGAACAAGACTTTATTTTTGCTGTATCGGTGCAACCCCATGGAAAATATCCAGCGGAACCCATTATAGATAATCCAGTCATTGTACCTTCAAGCGTTATTGGTGCACCGGCAATGATTAGCAATGACATTGATTCATCCCTTGAGGAAGCACTTGAAGATATGACGGACCTTACAGTGCCACTTTCTTCCGAGGAGCCCCTTGAAGAGTTAACTTACAATAAATATCTTTACTATGCGAATCAAGTTTATGAGACAGATGCTTTTGTTGGTGATTTAATCCAAACATTGGAAGACTTCCCTGAACCAATTGTTGTAGTCTTCTATGGCGATCATATGCCCTCTTTAGATATCACAGATGAGGACTTAAAAGATGGCACACCTTTTCAGATTGAATACGTCATATGGGACAACATGGGACTTGAGAAAACAAATCAAGATTTAATGGCATATCAAATGGGTTCGACTATTATGGAAAGACTTGGTTATAGCAATGGTCTTCTAAATCTCTTTCACCAAACTATGAAAGACACAGAGAATTACGAAGAAGAACTTCAGCTACTTCAATACGATATGCTATATGGTGATAAGAATGTATACGGTGGTAAAAACCCCTTCAAAAAGAAAAAAATGACAATGGGTGTTGAGCCGATTAGCATAATAGATGTTGCAGATAAGGGTGATGCCATTATAGTTAGCGGCCTAAATTTCACCATGTGGAGCGAAGTATTTATAAATAAGGAACAGTCTGATACGGTCTTCTTAGACAGTCAAACACTTCTTGTACCACACGTTAATGTAGAGCCAAATATCACTGTAAAGGTATCACAGATGACTAAAACCGGTAGGACATTAAGTTCGACTGATACCTGGACCAATGAAATAGAAGAATCAATAGAAGAGTCAGTCGATTTAGAATTAATCTTCCAATAAGGTAATCAAAAACCAACATATACCAATATTTTATAGCAGTGCCTGTGAAACCTCCGAAAAAATGCCCTGAAAATCGCAATATTTACTTGTCTTGAATAATTATTCAACTAAGTCCAGTGATTTTCCAGGATTAAACATTGGACTTAAGAATCATGGCAAGCAATTAAGAGAGGATGGTAGTCAAGGTCTTAGAATAGAATTGAAATCCATTAAAGAGGGTATAGAAGTTCCGTTGAGATACGAATCTGATGGTATCAAAAAAATCATATCGATTTTAAGTACTATGATTATAATGTTTGATACTAGTTCAATAATTCTGGCTTTGAAGAAGAAAATGAAGATGTTCTATTTCAAGTGATAGATGATTGCTGTAATTTAATGGTAGATGAAATCAAAGAGAAACATGGGGAATTGTCGGCTAAGGAATTAGGCGAAGTATATGATTTCCTTAAAAGTGGATCTGAAAAGTATGAACCTGTAGATGGAGACAATCGACTTGAGACTGCATTCAAGGAATTTGTATCTGTAACAAAGGGTAGAACAAGACTCACGAAAAACGGAGGATATGTCAAGGTCGCGGAGTATTATAGGAATAAGCAGCAATAGCATTTCAAAATATTTTGTTATGGACCTAAATCATGTAAATTTTACAAACCAGGTCGGGCTAGATCTGTTCCATAAAAGAATAGAGACTCGGCTGTGGATAGTGGACGGCTTGATGAAATATGTACAGAAAACAGGGATAGGGAAGAAACTCAAAAAATGCTGCGATAAATAAGTGATTTCATTGGAGATAAGATAGATTGGATAAAAATACATTGAACAATATAATAGGTAAGATGGGAAAGAAGGAACTCATAAATCTGATAAATGAAATGATTATGCTTAACGGTGCTGCTGAACAGACCTTGCTGAATTATTGTGAAAAGAAGTCAACTGAAGACAACAGGAACCTGATATTCGAAAGGCAGCTTGTGCAGTACTGGAATAATGCATATCATACAATTGATCAGGCCAATGAGTGTGGCGGTTGTAGTGAAAGAGATGAAGATGATGCATGCTATGAGATAGAAAAAATGACAGAGTTGGTTAAGGAAAATGATCTTTCCTGGAACTGTCGAAAGGGAGTTCTGGATGAGATGCTGAAGCAAGCTTTATATGACAATAGTGGATTTACGGACTGTTTGATGGAATCTGCATATGAATTCTGTAAAAATGATGATGAGAATGAATATCTGGCGGATTTTCTTAAAGAGCGAGGTGATTACTACTTTAAAGGTATTGCAGCTTCCATTTATTCCGAACTGGGAAATGATGATAAATTCCTTGATATCAAGTTGGCAAATTTGGAGTACAGTTCTGATTATCTTCAAGTGGCTGATTACTATATGCGACAAGGTGAGGAAGAGCTTGCACTTAACATGCTATGGGAAGGATTCGACAAGAGCCGTGGCAGAATGGATAATATATACAAATACTTATTCAAGATATATGAAGCGAGGAAAGATGAAAAATCTATCCTTAAGTTGCACAAGATGGCTTTGAAAAAGGATCGTGATCAGGATAGCATAACGGAACTAATGTATGGATTTTACAAGAAAAAAGATGATTATGAAAACCTGAAAAAGATGTTGCTGTTGATGATACAGTTGTGTGAAATGACTGATATTGTCAAGTGGTATGAGAAGTGCAGGACTGAGCTGACTATTGAAGACTGGGAAGAGAATGAAGTGAAGATTCTATTGAGTGTGAAGGAGAAAAATCTGAATGTGTATTTGGATATTTGTCTTGAGAAAAGCAACAATACGGAAGTTTTAAAGCTTATTAAAGATAAAACCAGATATGATTCTTGGAATAACATAGACTATAATCACGAGTATAGCAGACTTCTGATTGAATATTATCCAGACGAAATTCTGGAAATGTACTGGAAAGAGGCTGCTTGGTATATAGAAAAAGGTAAGGAAATGAACTACAGGCATGCTGCAGGAGTGTTGCAGGACATACGGTCAATATATGAAAGAAATAATAGAATTGATGAATGGAATAAGAAGTTTAATGAGCTTAAAGAGATTCATAAACGAAAGAAACTGCTTATGAAGGCAATTGTATCCGAAGAGCTTGTGTAAGGATTTTTCTTGTAGAAAATGATTTGATGATAACGAAATTGAACGAGGAGAACATTATGAAAGATAAAATATACAGAAGTAAGAGTATCGAAGGGAAACTGGAGGATGTTAAACTGGAATTACTCGAATTTGACAGAAAGATGCAGGAAGGATATAGATGCAGTCTTGATAATAGAAATGTTGAAGCAGCGCAGTTGTGGCGTGAAGTGTTTTTTGAAATGAAGGATCTTTTTTCTAAGCTGGGAATAGATGGTATTGTGGAATTTGATGAAGTCGTAAATGTAAATCAGTTTGTCAGCAATTGGGTGCAGGATTATGATGAACTGCTTCATAATATCATTGTGACTGTTTCCGGTGAGGATAAAAAAAGGTATGGAGAGGAAAAGTTGGAACTGCTGGGTTTTATTCTGGAATCCAATGATTCGGAGGATCCCAGTTATTTGAATCATTTGCATTCCAAGGCGGATACATATTATTTGATTGGTGAACAGGATAAGGGGGAAAAGATTTTTGAGTATATGATCAACGTTTATTCGGACTATGAATGGGGTTATGTTGGATATTCAGATCATTATTGGATGAGAAATTCAGGCATTAAGGATTACACCAAGGCTATGAGAATACTGCACAGGGGCTATAAAAGGGATACTCTGGTAGAAAAGGATGTTATAGTCAAAAGGCTGTTTGCTTTACAGGATAAAATCAAGAAGGAACTTGATGAAAACAAACAACAAGGGTTTGATGGCAAAGGACAGATTGAGAAGAAGTATAATGAGTTATATGATATGTTGGAAGAAATCAGAGAGATAGAGAATTCGAAAACAGCGAGAAGATCAGGAATAAATTATAGTCATCAACCAATTGTCAAAGGTCCCAAGATAGGAAGAAATGATCCATGTCCCTGCGGGTCGGGTAAGAAATTTAAGAAATGTTGTGGCAAGTGAGCGCTTTTAATGTGAACTTCCAGAAAAATTGATACTCAACTAAAATTTCATACTAGATTTTTATCAAAAAAGCGCAGAAATCAACGGTTTTCTATTGAAATTTGGGCTTTTTTTGACATAATAATTAAGTTGGTATACCAACTTAATGGGAGGGCGACATGTACTTGGATTTTAATGAAGAAAAGACTGATAAGGAAAAAATAGTTTACTTTGTTGAAGAGAATGATTCTGTTTCAAGGAGGTATATTGAGAATGAACTTGGGATCAGTAAAAGTAGCCTGACTTCAGAACGTAATTTACATTATAGACATGCATAGATATTGGTTTTCCAATGTTTATGCATGTTTTTTAATAGCTTAAGAAAGTTAAAATATGCATAACCCCTTGAAGCGTTGGTGTTATGCGGTTAAGGGAACTTTCTTTCGCATCTTAATAACCGCTCTGGTCACTATCTGTTTCATATCTAGCGCGACGATGTCGCGGTGACCTGGTTAACGCAGCAAAGCTGCTTTCTTGTAGTCTAAGAAAGTTAAAAATGCGTAATCCCTTGAAGCGTTGGTATTACGCCGTTAAGGAAACTTTCTGCGACCTCTTAATATCCGTTATGGTCACATGAAG
>JAUVAG010000086.1 GCA_030591825.1 Dethiosulfatibacter sp. | reverse complement strand
TCTGTAAGACCCATATAGTTCATTAGATATCCTATTGCACAGGATCCTGTCCCGCAAGCAAGGCATCTTCCGTCACCTCTTCCCCAGAAGTCAACATCGATTTCGTTTTCACTCACTTTCTTTACAAAATTGATATTGGCATTTCTTGGAAATATTTCATGGGTTTCAAGAAGCGGTCCATATTTCAATACATCATCTTCATTCAATTCGTCCACAAGTATCAATACATGGGGAACAGCCATAAGAACTGCACTCATTTCAAATTCTCTGTCAAGACACTTGATTTTCTGATTTATAAATACCTTTTCATCTGTTGTTACAGGAACACTTTCAGGTGTAAGAGATGGCACTCCTAGATTTTCCGTAACACTTACTAGCTTGTCACCATCAAAATTAAGTTTTACTTCCATTATTCCAGCAAGAGTATCTACCGTGAATTCCTTCTTGTCTACAATACCTTCCTCGTAAACAAACTTGGCAAAACATCTGAGTCCGTTTCCACACATTTCCGCTCTGCTTCCGTCACTATTGAAGTAATTCATGAATACATCGGCCTTATCGGATTTTTCAGGATACATGAATCCATCTGCACCTATTCCAAATCTTCTATGGCATACCTTCTTTACAAAATCTTCAACATCTTCAATTCCATCAGTATTTTTAACTATTACAAAATCATTTCCTGCTCCCTGATACGTTTTAACTGGTATCATGACTGCACCTTCCCTTATCTAAGACTTATATCGTATTGTGTTAAATCTTCATATGATTGACGCTTTACAATTACCTTTGATTCTCCATCCTTTAGCATTATGGTTGGAGGTATAGGATTTTTGTTGTAGTTGCTTGCCAGTGAGTAACAGTAGGCTGTACTGAAAACAGCAAAAATGTCTCCTCTTTCAAGTTTTGGTCCTTCAAAGTCCTTAATGATTACATCTCCTGATTCGCAGCATTTGCCGCAAATAGTTACCTTTTCTTCAGCCTTTTCATTCATCTTGTTTGCAACTGCACCTTCATATTTTGATGAATACATTGCAGGTCGTAAATTATCTGACATACCGCCATCTACAGCTACATATTTTCTGATATTCGGTATTTCTTTGACTGCCCCTATAGTATAAAGCATTGCACTTCCACCCATCATACTTCTTCCAGGTTCTGTAACAATCGCTGGTCTTTTGATTCCAAGTTCCTGAGAAAACGCTTCCACCCTCTCCATAACTGGATCAAGGAAGTAATTAAAAGGCTTGAGCTCGTCTTCTTCAGTATATTTGATACCGAAACCTCCGCCTACGTTAAGTTCCTCCATTACATAACCGAATCTTTCCTTTGTTTCCTTAAGAAGATTAAGTGATGTTTCAATAGCCTGTAGGTGTGATGCATTATCCAACAACTGCGATCCAACATGAAAATGCAATCCCTTAAAATTAAGGTGGTCGGATTTTATGCCTTTTTCAATCGCAGGATATATTATTTCTTCATTCAAGGCTATTCCAAATTTAGAGTCCTTCTGACCAGTATCTATATGTGCATGGGTATTACTTTTTGTTCCAGGTGTTATTCTATATAGGACATTCATCTTCTTGTTTTTTTCCTTGCATATTTCTTCAAGTACTTCGAGTTCATCAGTATTGTCCACTATTATTCTTCCAACATTATTGTCAACTGCCATTTCAAGTTCTTTTACAGACTTGTTGTTTCCGTTGAATTCTATTCTTTCCGCAGGAAATCCAGCTTTAAGACAGGTATATAGCTCTCCACCCGTTACAACATCAACACAGAAACCTTCCTCATCCATTATCTGGAAAATCGCAATTGAGGAAAATACCTTAGCGGCATAAGCCACTCTGGTATTTTCGTATTTATTTAGAAAGTCGTTTCTGAGTTCTCCGCATCTATTCCTCAGTTGGGTTTCAGAAATAAGATACATTGGTGTTTCATATTTTTTAACAAGATCTAAAGAACTGCATCCATCTATATACAGAGTTCCATCGATATTATCATACATAAGACAATCCTTCTACTTTAATTTTTGCTTCTCTTTCTCCGATTATTTCATCATACATTTGAATTTCGTGAGCTGAAAGCAAAGGCTCCTTAACGGATTCAATAATTTCAATAACTCTTTCATCTATAACCTTATCAATTGGCTTGCTTCCATCCATTCTCCAAGACTGATACTGTTTTCTATTTGCATGTTTAGGCATATAAAGCTCTTTTCTGAAGTTTTGGAATGTGTGAGTCTTTGAAACAAATTCTCCACCATGTCCAACTTCATGAATTAAATCAAGTGCCAATGTATCACTGTTTATTTCAACAGACCTCATGAATCTCTTGATATATCCGTTTACCTCGTCATCCAACATTATCATCGAAAGACTTCCTATTAGTCCTGCTCCAAGATATCCATTGTCGTGAGTAAGGTTTGTTCCACCAAGAGCAGCTGTAAAGTTTGTAAATGCAGCTTCCATTCCAGCCTGAGCATCCAATACATTTGAATCCGAACATCCGCCTGTACCATATGTTGGAATATCATAAAATCTTCCAAGCTGTCCAACTATTGCATGGGCCATAATGAATTCTGGAGATGCATAGGAAGAAACTGTAGTCATCATATCCATTATTGACATTACTATGCCAAGAATGAAAGGAGATCCTTTTCTCTTAAGTTGATGGATAACAAGTCCTCCAAGTCCTTCGGCATTTCCAAGAGCCAAACAACCGGCCAAAGTCACAGGTCCAGTTGCACCAGCGATTATTCCAGAAGCCCATGTTGAAGGTATTCCATATTCCGCACACATCATAAGCTTCTGCACTGCTTCTTCACTATAAACAAGTGGAGAAATAGGTTCATTGTATACGCCAAATGTAGGATTTCTTCTCAGTTCCTCATATCCTCCTGCAGATACTGCAGACATGTCTATCAAAGCTTTCAAAGAGTCAGCATCTACCGCAGTTGTCCAGTTTGGCTTATCACAGTGCATTCTTACAGATTTAAGATGGTACAGGTCAACCATTCTCTGGTCAACATCTGAAGCCAATCCAAGGGATGCTATAAAATCTATGTTGTCGCAGGCTTGAGTAACCTTTCCTACATTGATTACATCATCGAGGACTGTTTCTCTTATTTTTCCAGTATATGGATCTGTAAAGCTTGGAAGATCTGTTCCAAGTCCATAATATACATTATTTCTATATAAATTAAGCTGCTTCTTTTCGTCAAGTCCTGTTATTGTAACTCTTGAAGGAGCACTCTTTATAGCATCTTCCACCATGTGGGCAGGTATCTTTGCAACGTTTTCCTCGACAAATGCACCTGCATCCTTTAAAAGTTTCAAAGCTTCTGCATCATGTACAACCACACCTGTATTCTCAAGAATCTTCAAAGATGCTAGATGCAATTCATGTAATTGTTCCTCTGACCATAATTCGAAATTGGGTCCACTGTTTACTTTCTGATTTGTTAACATATTATTCCTCCGTTATTGAACTATATTATTTGCAACTTCTACAGCTACCTGTGCATCAGGTGAATATTTTGCTCCAATACCTTCAGCATATTCAACTGTCAAAGGCGCTCCACCTACCATGACTCCAACCTTGTCATATAGACCGGCTTCCTTTAATGCATCAACTGTGATTTTCATTTGCATCATTGTAGTTGTTAGCATTGCCGACATACCCACTATGCATGCGTTTGTTTCCTTTACCTTTGAAACAAATTCCTCAGGCTTAACATCATAACCAAGATCAATAACATCAAATCCTGCACCTTCAAACATCATTGCAACAATTCTTTTTCCAATGTCATGAAGGTCTCCCTTTACAGTACCAAGTACAACTGTACCCTTGCCTTTAGCATCTTCTCCCGCAAGTAAAGGTTTAATTATATTGAGACCTTCTGTCATTGCCTTTGCTGCCATAAGAACCTCGGGTACAAACATCTCACTTCTTTTGAATCTCTCACCAACAACTGCCATTCCAATTAACAATCCATCATCCAAAATCTGCTTAGGTTTTACTCCATCAGCCAATGCCTTGTTTGTCAACTGGCCTACGCTTGCAATATCCAAAGATATGATTGCTTCTTTAATTTCATTACCAAATAAACTCATTAATATCCTCCTATACATCTAAAAATGTATTTCATTACAGCTTAGGAAAGTAAACATGCATAATCCCTTTAAGCTTTGGTATTATACTTTTAAGGAAACTTTCCTTCGCGACTTAATAAATGCTTATGCATTTAACGCAACGTTGCTGCTTTCTTGACATCAGTATAAATTACATTAGGTGATTTGTCAAACGCCTAATCGCTATATAATTAAAAACCACATTATATATGTGGTTTCTGTTTTTGGCTTATTTAATTATTTATTTATCAGTCCGCAAAGTATTTTATTAAGTCCTTAATGGTTTTTTCGATTTTTTCCTTTTTAGCAGAATAGTAGACGTAATTTTTAATTTTTTGATTTTTTACAAGTCCAGCGTTTTTCAGTAGCTTAAGATGCTGTGATATGGTTGCCGGCGCAAATCCAAAAGCCTCTGCTAGCTCCTTAGTTGTCCTCGACTCCCTCGTCAAAGCCTTAAGAATAAGTATTCTTGTTTCATCACTTATGGCTTTTATATTTTCCATTAATTCTCTGGGTATTTTTTTTACATCCTGTTCCGCTATATTCATATATACAGTAACATTGTTGGCATGGGTATTCAGCATCAGATGAGGAGCAGTGAACAAGGATGGAAGAATATAAATATTGTCAACAAGATCAATGTTCATTTGATATGCTTTGTTTTTTAACATTATAAGTGTATAGTCTTCAAGTACAAAAACCTTGTTCAGCTTGAGAATATATTCGCCGGGGTCGCTGTCCATCAGTATATTCTTTTCCTTATCAATCTTCTTACCATGGGCCTTTGAAATGCCTTCCCATTCATTGGAGAAACAATCATTCCAGTATCTTCTGAATATGTCACTTATTTCGTTTCTTACATAACTGATATTTTCCAAAAAGTGCACCAGATCTCCCATGTCTATATAAAGGGTCATGTCCTTAATATTGCCACTTCTAATGCTGGAGGGGTTTTTCAACCATCCGGAAGCTCTCTCCACCGTCAATACATATGTTTCACCAAGAAAATACAATACGAACTCTTCGTCACTCATATTTTCAATATGAAGCAATATGGCTTCCACATCATCAGTATCATTGCAATCATGACAAGCCACTTCTACAACATCCATTATATATGACCACTGATTATACTTGTCTCCCACAAACTTTATCTTTTCATAAAGGTCATCATCCAATGATTCCACTACCCTCCCTGCCCATTCAATACGTTTCACATGATGTTCAGGTTCAGAAAGAACGTGTAGGCTTGCAACCATCTCAATGGCAGGATTTGATATATATTTTATCTTTTTCCTAAGATTGTTTTTACTGTTTACTATTGCCATGTATATCCCCTATGGTTTCATTTCATTATCGTTTTATCAACACTATGTTTTATCACAATTGAAAACAACGCAATTATATATCATTCATGATATCATGTCAAACTACGCAGGGCAACAAAAAACCCCCATCCTTACTGATATTCCAGCAAAGATGCAGGTTATTCCACCTCCAGTGCACGGTCAACAAAAAATTTAGCCTCTTAAATTAATTACCGTACTATTTATTCATTACACAAACATAACACATTTATAAACAGACGAAATAGCCTCCGTCAGATTATTCAAACTTCATTGCCTTGGCTATTTTTAGTTCTTCGACAACTGCAGGTATAATCTTATTCAAATCTCCTACTATTCCAAGATCTGCAACATCAAATATTGGAGCTGTTTCATCCTTGTTTACTGCTACTATGAATTCAGACTCTTCCATTCCCGCAAGGTGCTGGATTGCTCCTGATATTCCACAAGCAAAATACAAGTCCGGTCTAACTGTTTTTCCAGTCTGTCCAACCTGAACCTCTTTAGGCATAACACCTGTATCAACTG
>JAUVAG010000116.1 GCA_030591825.1 Dethiosulfatibacter sp. | reverse complement strand
GTGTAGAAAAATGCTCCAGTGCCTACTTTAAAGAAAATAATGAAAAGAAATCAAGAATAAGACTGGAAAAAATTGAAGACAGAAACTGGAACAGACTAACCATATGCACCCAATGCGGAGTATGTGCAGAAATATGCCCAACAATGGCACTGACAAAGGACGTCAAGGGAGTAGTAAGACTAAACAAGAATGATTGTGTAGGATGCTATATGTGTGTTGGATTTTGTCCTGAAGGCACAATGTTCCAGCATGATGATTACCACGAACCATTCAAATGCATAGCATGTGGACTATGTGTAGACGTATGCCCAACAGGCGCACTCAAGATACAGGAATTCTAGGAGGAGGTTGAATAATGGAAAAAGTTAATATACAAAAGATGAAAGAAGCACACAAACTATTAAATGAATACAGCTACGAAAAGAAAGACCTCTTTCGAGGATATACGGATAAAACACTTTATGTAAATATTGGAACAAATGAAATAGGTGAAAAAGAAGTACCTCAGGTAATGAAAGATAAATTCATTGGTGGAAAAGGATACGGAATGAGATATCTTTGGGATGCAGTAAAGCCAGAGACCAAATGGGATTCACCTGAAAATGAAATAGTAATAGCAGTGGGACCAGTTGGAGGAATAACACAATATCCAGGAACAGGGAAAAGTCTTATCTGCAGTATCTCTCCAATGACAGACATACCAATAGACTCAAATGTTGGAGGCTACTTCGGACCCTACCTTAAATTCTGTGGATTTGATGCAATGGAAATCCAGGGAAAAGCAGACAAAGACGTAATAATAGTAATAGATGGAAAAGAAAATAAAATAACAATAGAAGAAGCACCAGAAGAAGCAATAGATGGACACGTACTAGGAGAACAACTAACAGAAATGTACGGAGCAACAGAAAAAGACAAGATGCTGGTATCAGTAATAACAGCAGGAACAGCATCAGAAAACACAAGAATAGGAGTACTCAACTTTACCTTCTACGATTTAAGAAGAAAAGGAGTAAGGCTAAAACAGGCAGGAAGAGGCGGCCTGGGAACAGTATTCAGAAACAAAAGAATAAAAGCAATAGTAGTAATAGCCAAAGATGTAAAGGGAAACCTTAACAACGCCTATGACCAAGCAATAATAAATAGAACAGGAATCAAGCTACACAAGGAAATGGCAGATCTAGACTCAAGCCAGAACAATATGAGAAAAATAGGAACAGCCAATATAATAGAAGTAATGGATGAATATGATCTGCTACCAGTACACAACTGTATGTATGGATCTCACCCTGATACAAAATACATATCATCAAAAGTCTTCATAAAAAACTATTGTACCCAGGGAATGGTAGATGGATGCTGGTTTGGATGTTCAGTGGCATGTGCAAAAGCCGTAGATAATTTTGAACTTAAAACGGGACCATACAAGGGAACAAAAGTAATAGTAGATGGACCTGAATATGAAAATGCAGCAGGACTAGGAGCAAACTGTGGAATATTCGATCCCCATGCAGTACTGGAACTGAACTTCTACTGTGATACCTATGGAATAGATACAATATCCTATGGAACATTAACAGCCTTTACAATGGAATGCTACGAAAGAGGAATAATCAACTCAGAAATAACCGGAGGACTAGAACTTAAATTCGGAAATTCCGACGCCAGCCTTGAAATGATGCACCAAATGTCAAGGGGAGAAGGATTCGGAATGATAGCAGGCCAGGGAATCCACAGGATGAAAAAACACTTTGCAGAAGAATATGGAGCAGACCCAGACTTTCTATTCGACATTGGATGCGAGCAGAAAGGACTGGAATACTCCGAATACCTTTGTAAGGAATCACTTGCCCAACAGGGAGGCTTTGGACTTACAAACAAAGGACCACAGCACGACGAAGCATGGCTTATATTCATGGACATGGTAAATAACCAGATACCAACCTTTGCAGACAAGGCGGAAGCACTACACTACTTCCCAATGTTTAGAACATGGTTTGGACTATTGGGATTATGCAAACTGCCGTGGAACGATATAGCACCAGCAAACAACTCAGAAACAGATGAGCCAGCAAAGATGCCTGAACATGTACAAAACTATCTTGACCTATACTATGGAATAACAGGAACTAAAATAGACTCAGCAGAAATGATAATACAATCCGAAAGAGTGTATAACTTCCAGAGGATATTCAACATAAGAATGGGTAAGGGACTAAGAATAAACGACAAGACACCTTATAGAACAATGGGACCTGTTACACCAGAAGAATATGAATCAAGAGCTGAAAGATACGACAAGCAGCTAGTAGAAAATTTAGGATACGATCCAAAAGGCAAGACAGTAGAAGAAAAGATTGCAGTAATGAGAGCATACAGAGAAGACCAGTATGAACAACTTACAGATGCAGTATACGAAAGAAAAGGCTGGACCATGAATGGAATACCTACTCCTGAGAAGCTTAAGGATTTAGGCATGGATCTTCCCGAGCTTCTTGAGATTGTGAATAAGCATGTATAATTAGTGTCTACTTAATAAGTAGAAATTTTGATTAACCTGCCATCGCAAAAGGATATTTGCTGAAAAACAGCAAATTCCAAATAAATTCCCAAAAAGAGCGTGAAGAAATCTGAAATAGATTCGTCACAAATATGGACAATGAAATTGCGGTCATTGTAGTTTCCTTCAGTTTGGTTTTTATCAAGCCAAGGCTGTAACACCTTTTACTTAAACTGAATACTCTTTCAACCTCAATGCGATCTACATTATCCTGATATTCAATGGTTTTATCATATTCATTGTCTTTTGATGGTCGCCCAAGTTTAGGGCCCGACAAACGAATCCCTTTTGATTTGCAATAGTTACGATTATCTCTAGTTCTATATATTTGATCAACCAAAACCCGTTGCGGATAGTGGCCTGTACGGTCTTTATATCGTTCAATTGAATCTTTAAGAGTAGAGCTTTCATTATATGCATCAAATGATAGTTTCTCAATTCTTCCATGCCCGTATTCATCAACACTTAGATCAAATTTTGCACCAAATTCAACTGGTGATTTTGTTTTACCCCTTACTATGGGTCTCAAGTATGGTTGACTTATGCTGACGATTCGATTTTCAACTTTATGAGTTTTACTTTCATACATGTATAGCTGTTGTTCATACAAAGTTATTATTGTTTCAAGCAACGCTATTTCCTTTTTGGTCGGTGCATAACCTTCCGACATAAAGTTGTATAAGTACCCTAGATCACGATTCACATAGCCCAATTGTTTTCTAATGGTTTTTCTGATCTTGCTTTTGCCTGGTCTTTTAGATTTAGCTAATGAAAGATAGTTTTTTCTCGCTTCTATCCTATACGTTCTGGGCTTTGGAAGTGAGTAATAAGCACAAAAACGATCAATTATCTTCTCTAGTTTTCCCCTGGCTTCATTTAATAATGAGTAGTCCAATGGATAACGTATGTTGGATGGAGCACAGGTAGCATCTATGATTAATGTTCCATTGTTTTTTGATTTCTCTTCTTCATTTTTATCATCTGAAGAACTACCAGAACTAGGAGTAGGATTATCATCATCATCTTTCGCATCTGCTTTTTGCTTGGCATTTGCCAACAGGCATTCGTTGGTCTCTATCAACATTTCAGCACTGATACGCTTTCGGAACGCTACTAATGAGCTGGAATCAAAGGGTGCCGTGTCCTGATACCCTGGTAGACCTATAAAATATTGATAATATGGATTTTCAGTCAACTGTTCAACTAATTCTTCATCCGAAAATCCGTACTTGGTTTGTATGATTAAAGAGCCCAGAGCCATACGTAGAGGTTTTGCCACATTTCCTGTATTACTCGGAAACATTGCTGCATAGTTTTCCTCAAATTGTTCCCAGGGAATTAGACCTGCCGTTTTTATCCATCGGTTTTCTGGATTCATCGTCAATCCTAATGGTTGATTGAAATCTTGAAAACTAGGTTGTGATTTGTCAGTGGCTTTATACATGATTTTGGCTCCTTATGAATGATATTGTATGGATAAGTGCAAGGAAAATGCTATTAGATGCGAATTACCCTTGCACCTATTATACCAAATTTACGCTTTAAATGCAGCAAAATCAACACTTTGAATGTTAATCAGTAGACACTAATTAGTATATTGCGATACAAACTGAATTTTAAAAGAGATACTATTTTTTATGTTTGCTATCCATTATAGCTTCTAAATCTTCTTTGGCAATCTGATAATGCCTATCTTCAAGTAATAGCTTATATATAACATCGTTTATTGTAGGCTGCTTTAGCATTTTATATGGCTATGATAATGTCTGGTTCAATATAGGAAAGGAACAGGATGATTTTATATGATTTTGTCCTGTTCAAAGGGATTAATCAAATAAAAGGGGAGTTTCAAAATGAAAAAAATAATAAGTTTTGTAATTGTAATTGTGATTGTTATGGTTGTAATTTTTGCAATGGTAAGTCTTGCAGATGAAAGTTTACCAGAAAACAACAAATTATCTGTAGGTGAAGCTGATGAATATGGAAATGTTGTTACAGTAGATAATGATGATGTTAGAGTAGTAACAAGTCCTACAAGTGAGGGGACAATAACGATTAAATATTATAAGAAAACAGGATATTTTGAGATAATAGATGTTGAAGGAGAGTCAACAATCATTGACGATTCAGTTCGTGAAAAACAGGGAACCAGAACTAAAGAGCCAGGAAATGATGTTAGATCTTCATCGGATTCTGAGTGAAAATATTTTCTTGCGGTTTAAAAAAATACAATACAGATGTGTTATAGTATTTATAACACAAAATTACTCGGCTTATAGACTCACTTGTGATATGGTTCACCGTGAATAACCAAATACATTACTTTTATTATAAAATCCAAGCTATTTTGCGATAGCTTGGATTATTTATCTTGTCAAAAACAGTTTTATACGATGTTTATATTGATGTTTACAACTTCTTGCATTTTCTCAACACTTGATTATTAAATAGCAAAACCTAGATATAGTACAATATTTTAAAGCAATGGCGAATTTATTGAATTCGGCTAATTAGTTTCTGCTATTGTTCGACTAAGAACTTCTTCAACAGCTTTTAATGAAATAGCAACATCCTCTTCATCAGTTTGCCATCCACAAACGGAAATCCTCATACATCGTTTACCATTCCAATTTGTTCCACCGATAAACAGTTTGCCAGAGGCATTGATCTTTTCAATAACAAGATCTGTAAATGTGTCATGATCTTCCTCAGTGGTACCCTCTCCTGGATGAAAAAATCTCACTAAGCCTTGATTGATCTGTGGTTCCCAGATAACAGATGCTCCGTCAAATGCACCT
>JAUVAG010000107.1 GCA_030591825.1 Dethiosulfatibacter sp. | reverse complement strand
GCACCCGATAAATCCCCAAAGTCGATATATTCAAAATACTCCACACAAAGTTTTTTACCTGTTTCAGATGCAACCAATTGAGGAGCTTTTATTTCTTGTGGATCTAGCCTGGGAAATACCTCCTGATAAAAAAATTGAGACTTTAGAAAATCATCCGAATCCTTTAGATAAATTTTCTCAAACAATCGTTCGCCATCAACATAAAATGATCGATAGGTGTTTAAAGAGTTTTTACCCTTTCCCTTTGCCAGAAATTGTTTATTTTCTGTTGGAAAGAGGGAACTTCACAGTTGCAGTACTTGGTTCGGGTATAGATGTCATATATCCTGCAAAAAATAAGAAACTCTATTATGATATAGAAGAGAAAGGATGCTTAATTAGTGAATTTGCTCCTGGAACACATCCTATGGGATTTAATTTCCCATTGAGAAATAGGATAATCAGTGGACTTGGAGATGGAGTTCTTGTAGTTGAGGCTGGAATTAAGAGCGGCTCTATTATAACAGCTACTCGCGGAGCTGAACAGGGAAAGGAAGTCTTTGCAGTTCCAGGAAATATCGATAGCATTTACAGCAAGGGGGCTAATCGTCTTATAAGAGAGGGTGCCAAAATCGTAACATGTGCTGAGGATATTCTTGAAGAACTATCCTATGATTCTTATGAAAACAAGAACTTCCATGCAGATTTTGACAGTTATGATGAAATTCATATTGCACTTCTTAAAATTCTCATGGCGGGTGAAAAATCTATAACTGAAATAGAAACAAAACTTGATTATGATATGAATAAAATCCTAAGCAATTTGACAGTTCTGGAAATGGATGGTTTAATTGTACAGGGTAGCGGGAAGAAATTCAGACTTGTAAACAATGAAATTATTAAATATATGGAAACGGTAACTAAAGGAGGAAATGATGGCTAAAAACCTGGTTATAGTGGAGTCGCCATCCAAGGCGAAAACAATAGCAAAATTCTTAGGTAAAAACTATAAGGTAAAAGCATCGGTAGGTCATTTGAGAGATCTACCTAAAAGCAAGCTTGGTATAGAGATAGAGGATGATTTCAATCCCAATTATATTACTATTCGTGGTAAGGGCGATATAATAAAGGAATTGAAGAAAGAGGCAAAAAAAGCGGATAAGATATACCTTGCAACTGACCCCGACAGGGAAGGAGAGGCAATATCATGGCATCTTGCTGAAATACTCAAGCTGGATCCAAAAGACAATATAAGAATTGTCTTTAACGAAATAACAAAAAATGCAGTTACAAACGCAAAGAAAAATCCTAGATGCATTAATCAAGACCTTGTTGACGCCCAACAGGCTCGAAGGATACTTGACAGATTAGTAGGATACAAGATAAGCCCTTTATTATGGAGAAAAATAGAAAAAGGTCTAAGCGCTGGTAGGGTTCAATCCGTTGCAGTGAAACTGATTTACGACAGGGAAAAGGAAATTGAGAATTTTGTGCCGGAAGAGTATTGGACAATAGATGGTGAGTTTGGAGAGAAAAAAACATTGGAAGCAAAATTTGCTGGTGAACTTAATGGCAGTAGAGTTAGAAAGATTACCATAAACAACAAGGAAGAATCTGACAAGTTGCTTGAGGTTTTAAAAAGTACGGAATATGGAGTAATTGAAAAAATTACAAACAAGAAAACGAAGAAATCTCCTTCACCTCCCTTTACAACCAGTTCATTACAGCAGGATGCGAACAGGCAATTGAATTTTTCCACAAAAAAGACAATGATGATTGCTCAGCAGTTGTATGAAGGTGTTGAGATAGAAGATCAGGGTACCTCAGGTCTTATCACCTATATAAGGACGGATTCTTTTAGGATATCGGATGAAGCTAAACAAGAGGCTGCTGTATACCTGGAGGATAGTTATGGCAAAGATTATGTGGATATTTCAAGAGTTTTTAAAACAAAGAAAAAAAATGATATTCAGGATGCTCACGAAGCTATAAGACCTTCGACTGTATACAACCATCCAGACCGTATAAAAGAATCCCTTACAAATGATCAATATAAATTGTACAGGCTTATTTGGAAGAGATTTTTGGCTTCATGTATGGAATCAGCGGAATTTGAGAATCTTACAATTTTAATAAATGTAGAAGGTTATGCCTTTAGATACAGTGGAAAGAAGAAGCTCTTTGACGGATATATGAAGGTGCTTCCATCAAAGGACAAGATTGACGAGTTTCCAAAACTTGAAGAAGGAACCGACATCAAGATAAAAAAAATACTGGAAAAGCAAAATTTCACAAATCCTCCAGCAAGATTCAACGAAGCTTCTCTGGTCAAGACTATGGAGGAACTGGGAATTGGAAGGCCGAGTACATACGCTCCTACAGTTTCAACTATTTTAAACAGAGGTTATGTTGTAAAAAACGAAGGCGTTTTTAACATTACCGAGATAGGTGGAATAGTTACAGAGCTTTTAATTGAGCATTTCAGCAGTATAATCAACGACAAGTTTACAGCGGACCTTGAAAACAAGTTAGATGAGGTGGAATCAGGAAATATCATATGGCAAAAAGTTATTGAAGGATTCTACACTGAATTTGAAAAGGCTCTTATAGAGGCAGATAAGAATATAGAAAAGATTGAAATAGAGGAAGAAGTCACGGACATCGATTGTGAAAAATGCGGATCTAAAATGGTTGTTAAAAAAGGCAGGTTTGGAAAATTCCTAGCTTGTCCAAACTACCCGGAATGTAAGAACACAATGCCTTACGACGCTGAAACTGGTGAAGCAAAGGTAAGTGATGTTGATTGCGATAAATGCGGAGCAAGAATGGTAATCAAAAAAGGAAGGTTCGGAGAGTTCCTAGCTTGTCCAAACTATCCGGAATGCAAGAATACAAAGCAGATTGAAAAAACAATTGATGTAAAATGCCCTAAGTGCGGTGGAGACATACTGGAAAAGAGAACGAAAAAAGGAAGGAAGTTTTTCGGATGCAGCAATTATCCTGAATGTGATTTTACAGCTTGGAATGAGCCTGTCAATGAAAAGTGTCCAACCTGCGGAGGCCTTCAAGTTAAGAAAAAAACCAAGGATGGAGAAGTATTAGTATGCACAAATGATAATTGTGAAAAATAATATTTACAAACAATTATTGTTATGGTATACTACTTCAGGTATTACACACAGCTGATGATTTCCAAGGGTGTGCCGAAAGGTCCTTTGGGAAGAAGATTTAGTTGGAGGAAAAACAAGGAGGAAACAAATGGCAGTATTAAGTATGAAAAAATTATTGGAAGCAGGAGTTCACTTCGGACACCAAACTAGAAGATGGAATCCTAAAATGGCGGAGTATATCTTTACTGAAAGAAATGGAATCTATATAATAGATCTTCAGAAAACTACAGGATTGATAGATGATGCTTATGCGTTTGTTAAAGAGGTTGTGGCAAACGGAGATGAAATTCTTTTTGTTGGAACTAAGAAGCAGGCTCAGGAATCAATCAAAAAAGAAGCTCAAAGATGTGGAATGCACTTTGTAAGTCAAAGATGGTTAGGCGGAATGCTTACAAACTACAAGACTATCAAAAGTAGAATCAACAGACTTCATCAGCTAGAGCAAATGGAAGCAGACGGTAAGTTTGAAATGTTGACTAAGAAAGAAGTAATCAAGTTGAGACATGAAGGTGATAGACTTGAGAAATTCTTAGGTGGAATCAAGAATATGAACAAACTTCCAGGAGCAATGTTTATTGTAGACCCTAAGAAGGAAAGAATCGCAATAAGCGAAGCTAAGATAATGGATATTCCTATCATAGCTATTGTTGATACAAACTGTGATCCTGATGAAATTGATCATGTAATTCCAGGAAATGACGATGCAATAAGAGCGGTCAAGCTTTTAACAGCTACTATGGCAGATGCAGTTCTTGAAGCAAAGCAGGGATTTCAACTTGAAGATGTAGAGCCAGCACAAGTAGCTGAAGTTAAAGTAGCTGAAGTTAAAGTAGCTGAAGTTAAAGTAGCTGAAGTTAAAGCACCTGAAGAAGTTAAATAAAAAATATAAGTTAAATAAAAAATATAAGTTAATAGAAAAATATAAAGTTTAGGTAAGGGGAAAGGGATTAAATCCCTTGTCTAACTTACCTTTTATTATTAGGAGGTTAACATGGCAAATTATACAGCAGCAATGGTTAAAGAATTGAGACAAATAACTGCAGCAGGAATGCTTGATTGCAAAAATGCATTAGTAGAAACAGATGGTGATCTTGACAAGGCAATTGACTTTTTGAGAAAAAAAGGATTGTCAAAGGCAGCTAAGAAATCAGACAGAATTGCAGCAGAAGGAATAGTTGCATCTTATATCCACAGTAATAGAATAGGTGTTATTATTGAAGTAAACAGTGAAACTGACTTTGTTGCAAAGAACAAAGAATTCCAAGACTTTGCTAAAGATGTAGCTATGCAGATTGCAGCGCAAAACCCTACATATCTCAAGCCTGAAGAAGTTCCTGCCGATGTAATAGAAAAGGAAAAATCTATCCTTAGAGAGCAGGCATTGAATGAAGGAAAACCAGAAAAAATAGTT
The DNA here is from genome assembly GCA_030591825.1 of Dethiosulfatibacter sp. GTDB lineage: Bacteria > Bacillota > Clostridia > Tissierellales > Dethiosulfatibacteraceae > Dethiosulfatibacter. The sequence continues at coordinate 999 of JAUVAG010000107.1, read as the reverse complement.
GATAAGATGGTTGAAGGAAGAATCAAGAAGTTCTATGATGAGAACTGCTTATTGAACCAGACTTTCATAAAAGATACTGATAAAACAATTCAAGTTTTATTAAATGAGTTAATCGCTAAAATTGGTGAAAATCTTATAATCAGAAGATTTACAAGATACGAAGTTGGCGAAGGTTTAGAGAAGAAAGAGGAAAATTTCGCAGAAGAAGTTGCTAAACAAATGAATATGTAATATTATTAGATGGAGGACATTTTGTTCTCCATTAAAATTATACAGCAATATGGAGGCTTTATGGATTATAAGTATAAACGAATTGTCTTGAAAATCAGCGGAGAAGCTCTTGGTGGTGACAAAGGCAGTGGTTTAGATGAAATGACACTGGTTAAGATTGCCAAAGAAATCAAAAATATTAATGACCATGGCGTTGAAGTTGCAATTGTTGTAGGTGGCGGTAATATATGGAGAGGTGCTAGTGCAAAACATACAGACAGAGCAACATCGGACTATATGGGTATGCTGGCAACTATAATTAACGGTATGGCATTGCAGGATGCACTTGAAAATATAGAGGTACCTACGAGAGTACAAACAGCAATTGAAATGAGACAGGTGGCTGAGCCTTATATAAGAAGAAGAGCCATTAGACATTTGGAAAAAGGACGAGTTGTAATCTTTGCTGGAGGATCAGGTAATCCTTATTTTTCAACTGATACAACAGCTGCCCTAAGAGCTGCAGAAATAGATGCGGATGTAATATTACTAGCTAAAAAAGGCGTTGAAGGAGTATACAACGATGACCCTAAAACGAACCCTGATGCAGTTATGTTTAATACTTTGAAATATATTGATGTTTTAAACAAAGGTCTAAAGGTAATGGATTCTACTGCAACTTCTCTTTGTATGGATAATAAAATACCAATTATTGTATTTGGAATTGAACACCCTGAAAATATTATTAAAATAATAAAAGGTGAAAATATAGGAACTATTATTAAGGAG
>JAUVAG010000072.1 GCA_030591825.1 Dethiosulfatibacter sp. | reverse complement strand
ATGTCATCTTTTGTCATACCATCAATATTGCAAAGTGCACCTACAACATCACCGGCTCTCATTTTGGTTTTCTTTCCAGCGTTGATGTGAAGCTTTATAATTTCCTGATGAAGATCCTCATGTTTTTCAAGTTTTAATTTTGGTCTTTCATTGATTTTTTCTGCAAATGCTTCTCTTGAAGATTCAACCAAATCTTTTGATGGTCTGTCAGATGTTGTTAATTCTACATTATTCAGTCTATTAATTGCTCCAAGAAAATGTGCATCATTAGATACCAGTGATATGGCTTTTCCAAGTTTGTCCTTTCTTCCCGTTCGACCAATTCGGTGAATATAAACTTCGGCTTCTTCAGGCAAATCATAGTTGACAACTAATGATATGTCTTCAATATCTATACCTCTCGCCGCTACATCAGTTGCAATCAAATATCTAAAGCTGCCTGTTCTAAAATCCTTCATTACTTTAGTACGAATATCCTGTTCCATACCTCCATGCAGTTTCTCACAGGGGTAGCGCCTTTTATCCAGTTGATTGTAGACTGAATCCACTTGAGCTCTTGTATTGCAGAATATGATACAACTGTCCGGATTTTCTATGACTGTCAAATCCAATAGCAACTCCATCTTTTCTCTTTTTGATACATCATATCTCAACTGTTCTATACGCGTTTGTGTTGTTTTATTCTCGATTTCAACAACAACAGGTTCATTCATATATTTGTTGCAAATATTCGAAACATCTTTTGGCATTGTTGCCGACAATAATGTCATTGTATACTTGCTTCGTATACATTCCAATATTGATTCGATTTGCTTAATGAAACCCATATTCAGCATCTCGTCGGCTTCATCCAATACCAAATATTTGATTTTAGATAAATCCAATGTACCTCTAACGATATGGTCCAAAACTCGTCCTGGAGTACCTGCAACTATATGTGTTTTCTGTTTTAAATCTTTTATTTGTGATTTAATGGGAGTCTTGCCGTAAATAGATACCACTTTCATTCGTTTGAATCTTCCTATATTAAACATCTCTTCACTGACTTGTTGTGCCAGTTCCCTTGTAGGTGTCAATACAAGAGCTTGCGGCGAGTTCTCTTCCCACTCTATATTGTCAATGATTGGTATGGCAAATGCGGCAGTTTTACCGCTGCCTGTTTCAGATTTAATAACTAAATCCTGAGTTCTTTTAATGACCGGTATTGTCTGATTCTGTACCTCAGTAGGTTCATCATAGCCCATTAAGTCTAGTGCCTTTAAAAGTGACTCGCTCAAATTATACATTTCAAATTTATTTGTTTTCATTACAACTCTTTTCAATATTTATTTTTAAAAATTTCATCATGCTTTTATTGCCCATCGCATTTTAGTGGACCGAGCACGGCTATTGATATTGCATTCTTCTGCCGATGGTCGTACAATCTCAGGAGCGATTTCTTTATATACTCCTTCACGGAAAAATCGTTTGAAAGATTTTTTCACAAGTCGATCCTCTCCCGAATGAAAAGAAAGTATTGCAACACGTCCACCAGGAGCCAGAACTTCAGGCAATTTTTCTAAGAATTCATATAGAACTTCGAACTCCTCGTTCACATCAATTCGAATTGCCTGAAAAGATCTCTGACAAGATTTATTTGCGGCATCATTCCTTTTATCTTTAGGAATGAATTCCAATGCATCCTTGATTATATGTTGAAGCTGTGTAGTTGTTGATATGTCTGTCCCCTTATTGATTTCAGAAATAATGGCACTGGAGATTTCCTCTGCATAAGGTTCGTCTGCATTTTCAATAAGCATGCCACACAACTCTTCTTGTGTAACTTCTCTTAAACGTTCAGTAGCAGATTTACCTTTCTCAGGATTAAGACGCAAATCCAATGGTCCTTCCTTCTTATAGGAAAATCCTCTTTCTGGATTGTCTATTTGCATTGAAGAAACACCCAGGTCTGCCAATACAAAATTCAAAGGTCCCGATTCCTCAACAACCTGATCAATATTGGCAAAATTCAACTGCTTTATGGTTAATATTTCAGGTCCATAACCAAGTTTCTCCAAACGACTCCTGGTACGGGGCAGTTCTATTGGATCTATATCAATTGCATACAAATGTCCCTTTGAATCCATACATTTAAGCATCTCCAGAGCATGACCTCCATAGCCTAGTGTTGCATCAAGTCCTTTTTGTCCGGGAGTTATTTGCAAAAAATCCAATATTTCATTAACACAAATTGAAATATGCATGCCCGCAGGTGTACTTCCCTTGCTAATAACCCTCGCTACAGTTTCGGCATATTTATCGGGTTGATGTTCCTTGTATTTATCCTTAAAAGTTTTTGGATGCGTTCCTTTATATCTAACACGTCTCTCGTGTTTTTGCTCTTGCCCTTTGTCTTGCTTATCCATTGAATAACCTCACTAATATCTATTATGAATCATATAATATCAAATGCACTTCATAAATGCAAACTTAATACCCAGACATCATACAAAGCAGCTATTTCCCTTTGGCCGCGATGACAGATATTGCTGCTTGGTCACAACATATACTATCCTAATTTTTTGACAAATATGGTTAATTAACGTAAAATAAATTAACGATTTTTTTATGAGTTCACGTGAACACACTAAAAACCGAGGGGGTTACATCATGATGGAATTAAAAGGAAAAGTAGTAATAGCTCAGGCAGGTGGACCTACAGCAGTTATTAATCAAAGCTTGGTAGGAGCAGCATTGGAATCCAGAAAATTTCCACAGATTACAAAGGTATACGGAGCATTAAACGGAGTTGAAGGAATAGTAAATGAAACCTTTGTAGATCTAACTCAGGAAACCACAAACAATTTGGAGCACGTTGCAAATACACCATCATCAGCACTACTTTCTACCAGAGTCAAGCCTGATGCAAAATACTGCGAGGAAATATTCAAAGTCTTGAAAGTACATGATGTCAGATATTTCTTTTATATAGGTGGAAATGATTCCTCTGATACTGTAAAAATAGTAAATGAGAATGCAGATAGAGCTGATTATGAATTTAGGGCAATACATATTCCAAAGACAATAGACAATGATCTCGTATTGAATGATCATACCCCTGGATATGGTTCAGCTGCCAGATACGTTGCAGAGACTTTCATGGGACTGAATCTTGATAATCGTGCATTGCCGGGAGTACACATTGGTATTGTAATGGGACGACATGCAGGCTTTTTGACAGCAGCATCTTCCCTGGCCCAAAAATATCCAGATGACGGACCACATCTTATTTACTTGCCTGAAAGAGTTTTTGATGTTGATGAATTTCTAAAAGATGTAAAAGATATATATGACAGACTGGGCAGATGTCTTATTGCTGTATCTGAAGGTATTAGAGATAAAAGCGGTCAACCTGTGGCTTCGACATTGACAAGTTGTATAGAAAAAGATTCTCACGGCAACATTCAACTCTCAGGAAGCGGTTCTCTAGGCGACATGCTATCGGATTTGATAAAAACCAAGCTGAATATAACCCGCGTAAGGGCCGACACATTAGGATATCCCCAAAGAAGCTCCATAGCAAGTATCTCAGATGTCGATCAACATGAAGCAAGAGAAGTTGGTGAAAAAGCAGCACAATTTGCCATTTGGAATAAAGTTGACGGATCCATTACAATACAACGGACAGGATACTATTCAGTGGATTATCAGCTGGTGGATTTGGATAAAATCGCAGGAAAAACCAAGGTAATGCCTCCTGAATTTATGAATGTCAAAGGAAACGGCATAACGGATAAATTTAAATTCTATCTTAGACCACTAGTAGGATCTAATTTAGGTTCAGTACATAGATTAAGAGCACCAAGAGTCGAAAAAATACTGAATACAAAATAAATATACTAAAAAGCAGCTTCCTATATCTCCCCAGTGGATATACAGGAAGCTTTGTCTTTGTTGATTGTTATCTATAGTACCTGAGGGAAAAGTGTGGTACAATTTATTTATTAAATTCAAACGACTGGAGCCAAATCAATGATAAAAAAAATATTAACAAGACTTATAGTAGTGGTGGTAGTTGCCACAGTAATTTTCGGATTCTACAGATATTATACTGGAAAAACAAATGCGAAAGACAACATTTATTACGGAGAGCTTCAATGGGATACCTTTGATGTAGTATCGGCAGTTCCTGGAATAATAGAAGAAATATATGTTTCTGAAGGAGACTCCTTGGAAGAAGAGTCTGAAGTCGCTTTGCTAGATGATTCAAAAATTTCACTTCAACGTGAAGAGGCCAGAATTTACAAGGAAATTTCAGGTCAAAATATAGAAAAATCCGAAACCGGTGCTGGAAAAGAGGAAATAAACATACAACTTCAAACAATAAGTCAGCTAGAAAGCCAAAAAGATGCTCTTGAAAGCAATGTTGACGGTGCCTTGAATCTTTATGAAAAAAGCAAGATTGTAAGTGACAATCTCAAATCGACCTACGACTTCAATACATCCAACTATGGTAAAATAAAGGCTCTTTACGATGAAGATATTGAAACACAGGCCAATCTGGATAGTTCAGCCCTTGCAATGACAAACAGTAAAAATGCCTACGACAGTGCCTTAATTGATACCAACAAGATTCAAAACGATATTGACACCCTAAATTTCCAGGTAGAAGCTTTGGAATCACAAATAATTGCCGCAAATGAAAAGCTTCTTCGTATGGAAAAGGGTTATGACGACCCTGACAAAAACATCACTTCACTCAATGACGAACTGGCGGTCCTTGGTGAAAAAATTGCAGACAGGAATCTTGAAGACTACCTCATTCAATCCCAAAGATCGGGAATAGTAGAAAGCGTATACTATAACAGAGGCGAATTTATCAACACAGGAAGTCCCATTGCCACTCTTTATGATCCAAGTGATGGATATGTAACTATCTACGTATCAGAAAAGGATCTGCTAAAAATTGATACCAATCAGGAGCTTACACTAACACTGGTTGCCGACAAATCATTAAAAATGACGGGCACAATAAGAAAAATAGACAACGAAGCCATGTTTACACCAATTAACATTGTAACTGAAGAAGACAGGGAAAGACTGGTCTTCAAGGTTGAAATCAGCCTTGAACCATCTGAAAATTTGAAAGCAGGCATGCTCATGTCTGTAGATTTAAGTGAATTGGAGTAGCTATGGAAAATGCAGTAGAAGTAAACAACCTTACAAAAGTATTCGGTTCACTAACAGCAGTAAACGACATATCCTTTCAAATCAAACGTGGTGAAATCTTCGGCCTTCTGGGACCCAACGGTTCAGGCAAATCCACCACCATTCGTATGCTATGTGGCGTCATAACACCTAGTGGTGGAACAGGAACTGTGCTGGGTCATGATATCCTTAAGGAATCCGAATTCATAAAACAGAAAATCGGATATATGAGTCAGAGTTTCAGCCTCTATGGAGACTTGACCGTCAATGAAAATCTTGATTTTTACGGAAATATTTTCGGTATGAAAAAAAAAGACATAGAAGATCGAAAAAAAGAACTCATCGCAATGGCCAATCTCACTGGAAAAGAAAATGCCCAGGCCAGAACACTGTCCGGAGGATGGAAACAAAGACTTGCCCTTGGATGCGCATTGATTCACAATCCTGAAATACTGGTATTGGACGAACCTACAGCCGGCGTTGACCCTGTCTCACGGCGTGAATTTTGGCATATGATTGCAGACTTATCAGCAAAAGGAGTAACAGTACTTGTCACAACCCACTATATGGATGAAGCTACTGTATGTGACAGGATAGGATTCATATACAATGGTAAGATTATTTCCATCAACTCTCTTGAAGGCCACTATAAGGAGATGGGAATGGACAATATTGAAGACATCTTCATTCATCATGTAATGGAATTGTCCAATCAGGAACATCTGGTAAGCTACAAGGAACTTAAAAACAATAAAAAGAATAAGAAGAAATACAAAGGCAGACAAGGAGACCATGACAATGAATAAGTTCAATTTGCCATTCTTTTCATTCAAAAGAATGGCAACAATTACAAAAAAAGAATTCATCCATATACGACGTGACAAACCCAGTCTGGTCATTTCATTTATGATGCCCATAATGATGCTTATGATTTTTGGTTTTGCGGTAAACACTGATGTCAACAATGTAGACCTTGCTGTATATGATGCCTCCCGTACTTCTATGAGCCGGGAGCTTATTGGCAGTTTTTCAAATTCATACTACTTCACACGCTATGCATCAGTGGATTCAGTAGTCGATGTGGAAGAATTAATAAGTACAGGTAAAGTGAAGGTTGGGTTGATAATACCTGATGATTACACCACTAGCCTTAAAAGAAGCGAGCCTGCCCAGGTACAAATTCTAGTAGACGGTTCTGATCCTTCAATT
>JAUVAG010000125.1 GCA_030591825.1 Dethiosulfatibacter sp. | reverse complement strand
GGTGTGGATAACTTTTCAAAAAGTATTTTTCGAATAACAATGGCAGGTATAAATAAATTTACCTTTCATAGCTGCATATGAACCGGACCCTTTGACTAAAATACTCCTGTATGGTATACTGTTTACACTATTCAAACTATTCAAATTTTTTCTATTCTTTTATTTACATTTCAATTAATAGTCAAATAGTTAAATCTCGTTTTTCTACCAGTAATTAAACAGTTAAATCACGGTTTTTCTAAACCGTTTATTTATTATAATTAAAATAAGGAGTGATGTATTAATGTTGTCTTGGAAAGATTTTTTAAAAGATAATATTGTTAGCATTGAGGACCTGGACAAGGTACTGCATATGTCACCCGACGAAAAAGAACACCTTATGAAAGTTGCCGAAAGGCACCCTATGAGAATCCCCAAGTATTATTTTGATCTTATCGACTGGTCCGATGAAAACGACCCGATAAAAAAACTCGCCGTTCCTAATGAAATGGAACTAAATGCCGCAGGAGATTATGATACCAGCGGTGAGTCGACAAATACGAAAATGCCCGGATTACAACACAAATACGGAACAACAGCACTGGTTCTATCAACCAATGTTTGTTTCATGTACTGCAGACACTGCTTCAGGAAAAGAATGGTAGGTTATTCCTCTGAAGAAATCAACAACAGACTGGAAGAAGCTACCGAGTATATTAGCAGCCACAAGCAGGTAAACAATGTTCTCGTAACCGGAGGAGACGCCTTTGCATTGTCAAACGACCATATAGAGGACTATCTAAAAAATCTTTGTGCAATTGATCATTTGGATTTCATAAGATTCGGAACAAGAGTTCCTGTTGTTTTACCACAAAGAATCTACATGGATGAAGAGCTTCTAGATATCCTTAAAAGATACGGCAAGAAAAAGGAAATCATCATAATTAGCCAATTCAACCATCCTAGGGAACTAACAGAAGAAGCACGTAAGGGAGTTAAAGCGTTAAAAGATATAGGAGTAACAGTGAGAAACCAGGCTGTACTTCTAAAAGGAATAAATGATAATGCAGATACCTTGTCCACCCTCCTCAACGATCTAACAGCTATAGGAGTACATCCATATTATGTATTCCAATGCAGACCAGTAAAATTTGTAAAAGAACACTTCCAGGTTCCAATTTCAGAAGGAATTGAAATCATATCGGAAGCAAAGAAAAAACTTAACGGACTGGGAAAGGCCTTTAGATATGCCATGTCCCACCCAAGAGGAAAAATCGAAATCTTCGGCAAAACCGAAGGCAAGATTATATTCAAGTTCCACCAAAACAAACTCGAAGAAGATTCAGACAGAATTTTCATGAGAGACATTGACGAAAAAGGAACATGGCTCAATGAAGATTTGAATTTTATTGAGTAAAACAAGACAGGATTAACATAATGTTAATCCTGTTTTTTTATAGCTAAAGAAAGTAAAAATACTTTCTAATTTAATTCATTGAAATATTTTTCGCTTTTCACTTGACAGACCTTGACTTTAGTGTATAATTATAGGAAATTCTTAAAATTTATAAATCGGGAGGCACCCATGATAAAAGCAGGAATAATAGGTTCGACAGGGTATGCTGGCCAGGAGCTTGTAAGGTTGCTGCACCACCACCCAGACGTAGATATAAACTTTGTATCTTCGAAATCCTATTCAGATAAAGACTATGACGAAGTATTCGGAAATTTCTATGAAATCATGAATATAAAATGTATAAACACTCCGGAGAACATTTCAGACCTGGATATAGACGTACTATTTACTGCACTGCCCCACGGAATCACTTCAGGCATGGTCAGCCAGAAAGCACTTGAGAAGTTCAAGATAATAGACCTGGGCGCGGATTTCAGGCTGAAGGATGTAGATGTATACGAAAAATGGTATACAGGCCACAACTCAAAAGAACTCCTTAAGGATGCAGTGTACGGACTATGCGAGCTGAACAGGGACGAGATAAAGGACACCAACCTTCTTGCAAATCCTGGTTGCTATACAACCTGCAGCATACTGGCAATGACTCCCCTGTTAAAGGAAGGTCTCATTGATCCATCTTCCATAATTCTTGATGCCAAATCAGGAGTAACTGGAGCAGGAAGAGGAATCAACCTGGCAACACACTATACTGAATGCAACGAAACAATCAAGGCATACAAGATTGCATCACACAGACATACACCGGAAATAGAGGAGCAGCTTTCCTATGCGGCAGGAGAAAACATACTTGTAAACTTCACACCTCATCTCGTTCCAATGAACAGAGGAATACTTGTAACTGCATATGCAAACCTGAAGGATATTTCAGACTATGATGAAATCTACAACGCCTATGAAAAGCTTTACGGCAATGAACAATTCATCAGACTCCTTCCAAAGGGAGTTCCTGCTGAGACAAGATGGGTAAAGGGATCAAACTATACAGATATAGGCTTTACAATTGATGAAAGAACCAATAGAATTATAGTGACGGCAGCCATTGACAACCTTATAAAGGGAGCTGCAGGTCAAGCCGTACAAAATATGAATATAATGTTTGGATTAAGGGAAAACACGGGACTTGAATTCCTGTCACCCTTCCCCATATAGGAGGTCACAATGAAAATTAACCACAATGGAGTTACACAACCAAAAGGATTTTTAGCCTGTGGAAGATATACGGGGCTTAAAAACAAAAGAAGAGACCTTGCCATAATATTTTCAGAAGTACCTGCAAATTTTGCTGGAGTCTTCACTACAAACAAGGTAAAGGCTGCACCGGTTATTAGAAACCTTGAAATAAGGGAAAAAGGCGGAATGGTACAGGCTGTCGTAGTAAACAGCGGAAACGCAAATGCATGCACTGGAGAACAAGGCCTCAAAGACAACCAGAAAATGGCAGATACCCTAGCTAAAACCTTCAACATAGACTCGGACATGGTTGTAACGGCATCGACTGGAGTAATTGGTGTTCCCCTTCCAATAGATAAAATAGTAGAGGGTATAGAAAAGTCAAGCACCTTTCTTACAGATGACAGACAGGGTGCAATTGATGCAGCAGCAGCAATAATGACTACGGATACTGTTCCAAAGGAAGTTTCAGCCTACTTCACAATAGGCGACAAGGAAATAAACATAGGAGGCATGTCCAAAGGTTCTGGAATGATTCATCCAAACATGGCTACAATGCTTGCCTTCATAACCACAGATCTTGCCATAAGCCGCGAAATGCTACAAAAGGCAATGTCTGAAAGTACACTTGATTCATACAATATGATTTCAGTAGATGGAGACACCAGCACAAACGACATGGTATCAATCATGGCAAACGGAATGGCTGGAAATGAAGAAATCACTGAAGAAAACGAAGATTATAAAAAATTCAAGGACGTTCTTAATATAATCAACATAGCACTTGCCAAAATGATAGTAAAAGACGGAGAAGGAGCTACAAAGCTTCTTGAAGTTAAAATAAGCGGAGCCAAAACAAAGGATGATGCCAGAAAAATGTGCAAGTCCATAATAAATTCAAGTCTTGTAAAGACTGCCTTCTTTGGAGAAGATGCAAACTGGGGAAGAATCTTATGTTCAATGGGATACTCAGGAGCTGATCTTGACCCAAGCGGAGTTTCTCTTGAATTCAAAAGTAGATTTGGCAGCATCAAAGTGTTGGAGAACGGGGTGCCTCTTAGCTTCAACGAAGAAATAGCAGCGGAAGTACTAAAAGGATATGCAATCGAAGTGGGTATTACTCTGAAAGACGGAGATGCCTACGCAGAAGGATGGGGATGCGACATGTCCTATGAATATGTCAGAATTAACGGAGACTACAGATCATAATGGAAAATCTCAAGATAAAATCTCAGATTCTTGTGGAATCACTGCCATATATTCAGAAATTCCATGGAAAAATAGTAGTTATAAAGTTTGGCGGTTCCACCATGAAGGATAAGGAATCGGAAGATTCCGTAATAAAAGATATAGTGCTCATGAAGCTTGTAGGTATGAAGCCTGTCATAGTACATGGTGGCGGAAACGATATCAACATAATGCTGGAAAGACTAAACATAGAGCCAAACTTCGTAGAAGGATTGAGGGTTACCGACAAGAAAACCATAGAAGTAGTTGAAATGGTCCTTGCCGGCAAGATCAACAAGAATCTTGTAAACAAGATTCAACTTGAAAATGCTGAATCTGTAGGTATTTCAGGAAAAGATTGCCGCACTCTAATGTGCAAGAAAAACTATGCAAACGGAAAAGATATAGGTTATGTTGGTAAGGTCGAGAAGGTAAACAACCATCTCCTCCGCTCCCTCATAGACAATGATATTATCCCGGTTGTAGCACCAATAGGTACGGACGTTGAAGGAAACACATATAACATAAATGCCGACACGGCAGCTTCGGCCATTGCCGCATCTCTAAAGGCTGAGAAACTAATCTATTTAACAGATGTTGACGGTATATACAGGGACTTTAACGACAAGGATTCACTCATAAGCAAGCTGACCTTAGAATCCGCACAAGAGCTGATTAAGGAAGATTCAATATCAGGTGGAATGATTCCAAAGATTCAAAACTGCATAGAATCCCTTGAAAACGGAATAGACAATATACATATGATAAACGGAAACATAGAACACTGCCTTCTCTTTGAAGTATTCACAGACAAGGGAATAGGCACCATGTTTACACAAAAATGAATCGAAGGGACTGTTTCCCGACAGCCCCTTTTTACTAGGTTTTTAAATGCTATTGAATCTTTTCCAGAACAAATTCACCTTCAATATCACTGATGTTTATTTTACCACTTACACCTTAGCACATAATACCAAGGCTTCACGAGAGAAATATAACATATATCAGTAATAGTTAATGTCCTAGTACAAGCACATTTCTATGTTTGTGCTAGGTATATTTATATATATAGCTAAGTTGTTCAGCCCATTCAGATCCTTCACCAGTCTATCCCTGCTGGCGGTTGCTATTCTTAGCTCTGCATACACGCCTTCCGGGATATACGGCTCAATGTATCTGCCTTCAATTACCAGCTTTGCTATTGTCTTTGGGTCTTTTCTGTCACTCTTGCTCGGATGGTTGTCATCCAGTTCCTTGCTCTTCTTTACATGGTGTGGATTCACCAGAACCAGTTTCATTTCATTCTCTTTCAAATAGTCTGCAAGACTGAACAAGTAATGGCCGGTTGGTTATGCTCAAAGCAGTAAAATT
>JAUVAG010000012.1 GCA_030591825.1 Dethiosulfatibacter sp. | reverse complement strand
AGCTCTTCCCAATATATTCTTTGATATTGCCAGTTCAAAAGGCTTTCCTGTGAATTTCACAGTGGTGTTGACTGTACTCATTCCTGAAGTACCTTGAAATACCTGGGCTGCTACCAGATTTTCTTCTATCTTGACAACTTTTCCAAGTCTCTTCTCACCATCAACATTGATTTCTATTATTTCCCCATATTTTGCTTCCTTAATACCTTCCAGGAATATTAATGGACCTTCTGCTTTTTTGATTTTCAAATATTCTTTTAACATTTCATCACCCTGTATATTTAGACATCAGTGTTTCATAAAAATCATCTATCCTGGTCTTAAGCTCTTTTATTCCCGATAAATCATCATTTGGAATATTGTATTTCATCCTAATCATTGAATCGAAAATATCGGCATCCTTTATCTTGGAAATAGGTATGCCTGACTTGACACATTCCATTGCCTTGTTGTTGAGGTGATTGATGAGTTTGAGCATCTCATACTGCTTGTTGATGGGTACATAGGTGTCATCCTTGTGAAAGGCATTTTGCTGCAAATATCCAACCTTTAAAATTCTCGAAATTTCAAGGGTAAGCCTTTGGGAGTCAGGCAATACATCTTCCCCTACCAGTTGAACTATATCCAGCAGTTTACTCTCTTCCTGCAGTAGTTTCATCATATTGCTTCGAAGTTCAATTGCATCGGGTCCGACATTTTTTTCATACCACTCTTCAAGCATTTTTATATATCCACTATAGCTGTTGAGCCAGTTGATGGAAGGATAATGTCTTGCATAGGCTAGTTTCTTGTCCAAAGCCAAAAAAGCGTTAACATATCTCTTTGTATTTTCAGTTACAGGCTCTGAAAAGTCTCCACCTGCAGGGGATACAGCTCCAATTATTGTAACTGAACCTTCCTTTCCCTGTAGTGTATTGACATATCCTGCTCTTTCATAGAATTCTGCAAGTCTTGAAGGCAAATATGCTGGATATCCTTCTTCGGCTGGCATTTCTTCAAGTCTTCCACTTATTTCTCTCAAAGCCTCTGCCCACCTTGAGGTGGAATCTGCCATTATGGCTACATGATAACCCATGTCTCTGTAATATTCCGCCATTGTTATTCCCGTATAAATACTTGCCTCTCTGGCTGCAACAGGCATATTTGATGTGTTGGCTATTAAAATGGTTCTTTCCATTATGGGCTTTCCGGATTTCGGATCTATAAGCTTGGGAAACTCTTCCAGAACGTCCGTCATTTCATTTCCTCTTTCACCACATCCAATATAAACTATAATATCGGCATCGGACCATTTGGCCAGCTGGTGCTGTGTCATTGTCTTGCCGGTTCCAAATCCACCTGGTATGGCTGCAGTGCCGCCTTTTGCTATTGGAAAAAACATATCAAGGATTCTTTGCCCTGTAACAAGGGGTTTTGATATTTTGAGTCTTTCCTTCACAGGTCTTTTTACCCTTACAGGCCAATTCTGGAACATCTTGATTTCATGAATCTTTCCTTTCCTGTCTTCAATCTTTAAAAGGACAGTATCCATGCTGTATCTTCCGTTAGATTCAACAAAAACTACTTTACCTCCAGTTCCAGGAGGTACAAGGAGTTTGTTGACTACAAGTGAAGTTTCTTCTGTTAGTCCAAACACCTGACCAGCTTCCAGTGTCTGTCCTTCTTTTACTAAAATATCGACTTCCCACTTTTTTTCAAAGTTTATGGAAAGAAGTCCAATTCCCTCAGGAATAAAATCACTGCTCATATTGTCTATTTCTACCAGGGGTCTTCCTATGCCGTCAAAAATATTACCTATAAGTCCTGGTCCAAGCTTTAGAGACAATGGTTCATTAAGACCCTGTATAATTTCATTCAATTCCAATCCTTCAGTTTCTTCATAGACCTGCAATGTTCCCTTGTCGTCAACAACACTGATGACTTCACCAATCAACTTGTGCTTGCCTACGAGAACCATCTCTCTAAGCTTGAAGGAGGACATTCCTTTTCCTTTAACTACAGGTCCATTGACATATGTTATTCTACCTTCATTTACGCTCATTATTTTCACCTGCTTTATTAGTCATCAACTTTAGAATAAGACAACCAATATACTCCGAAGCATCTGAAAGCTTTCCTTCTATTGAATAGTCATATTTTATATTTTCGTTGGCAATAATATGAAATCCTCCAAGCAGCTCGTCGGATATTTCAATATCCATATCCTTATTATCCAAGTAGTTTTTATCATCTTTCCTTATGATAATTCTAAGCTTGTCCTCTTCAGAGAAATTCTTCATTGCAGCTTCAAGACAATTGGCAAAATATGATTCATATTTGTCGCTGTTTATAAAGCCTTTGATTTCTTCAAGGAGGTACTCATTAAAGGTTTCTATCATCCTTGATTTACTGACCAAAACTTTATTTTGATAAGCCACCTTTGCTTTTGAAATATTTTTTTTACTATCCTGATTTCCTTTTTTCCTCATTGATTTATAGTGCTTTTCATCCTTTGTAAAAACACTTTCTTGAGTATTTGCCAATAGTTTATCGTATTTTTTTTCCAGTTCTTTAATCTTAATTTCATTTTCACTGGCATGTTTATCCAAGACCATTTTTGAAAATAGATCTATCTTATTGTTAATACTACTAATGATAATATCACCTTCTTTACAGTTTTATGCCGATAGAATTTTTTATATATTTCATTATATATTCCTTATCCTGCAGCCCTTCAGGTTCGGGAATTTGTATGATTAGCGTTTTCTTTTGAGACAGCTTTTTATCCATAATATACTCTTTGCTCATATTCAGTATATTCTCAGAAATGAGAATAAGGCCTATGTCATCGTCCAATAAAAGCTCCTCCACAGTATTTTCGATTTCTTCCTGGTTTGAAAGTATTTTTCCTCCAATACCGGCAAGCCTCATACTCAAAAGAGTTTCTTTTTTTTCACACAAAACGAATGATTTCATTACAGTCTTCCCAATATTAATATGGAAACTATAAGACCATATATTGCTATACCTTCAGCCAATCCTACAAAGATCAATGTTTTTCCCAGAATTTTAGGGTCCTCAGATACAGCACCAAGAGCTGAAGAGCCTACACTCCCTACTGCATATCCCGCACCTATTGTAGCCAATCCAGTTGAAAGTGCCGCTGCAATATATCCAAGTCCTGCTGAACCTGAGGCAACAGATGTTGATGGCTCAACTGCATCGGCAGTACCGGAAAATGCCAGTATTGTACCTATAACTATTAGTGGTATATAAATGGAGACATTGGTTCCCAATATAATCTTTAATTTTCTATTTCCCTCTTGAATGCTTGCCTGCAGATAATAAAACACTCCTACTCCAATTGTAGCAATGGTTAAAAACAGACATAACCCAATAATTAACTTCATGATTTATCCTCCTAAATTTTGTCGGGACTGAATAAAACTCCCTCACCTTTATAATACTTGCTAAACAACTCATAATAAAAAAGTCTTAATCCTTGAATAAAGACTATCAATCCTTCAAGTCCTATTATTATAACATTACCTATAATAAACATTGATATATTGCCTGTAGTGCTGCCTATCATGTCAGCTACTGTATGAAAAGCAATAAATAGACCAACATGGTTAAGAGCGAAAGCACCTATCCTTATAAAGGAAATCCCATTACTCAAAATACTCAAGAAAGTCTCAAGAACATTAAATCCACTCTCTGTATAGTATTCTCCAGGTGTTTCACTATATAGCGGTCTGTTTCCCATTAGTATATTTCCCAATGGTTCCTTGACAACCAATAAGACGACTGAAATTGTCAACAACAGATATAGTATAACCCTTGGAATTACATCCTTACCTGTAGCTATTCCATAAATCAGTACCAGTAAGGTCAAAAACAATACTACTCCATTTATACCATTTCTTCCAAAGAAGGCCTCTCCAAATTCCTTTGCCTTTACCTTATTGAAAATACTATAGCCATAGCTGATTAGTAGAAGAATTACACCACTTGCAACAGCTGCCAGCAAAATAGAATTTATATTCTCCATTGGTCTTATATATATCGACAATGGAAAGAATTTCGAAATTATATGTTCATATCCAAAAAAGGAATCATAAATTATTCCAAAAAATATGCTTCCCAATCCGATTCTCCACATTAAAGACCCAAAATTCCCCATTCCCTTTTTCACAAGGAAGAGACCTGCTCCAACAAAGACCAGTCCCTGTCCCAAATCTCCAAACATTGCTCCGAAGAAGAATATGTATGCCAATCCAAAAAACGTAGTAGTATCCAGTTCGTCATGGGATGGCACACCGTACATGTTTACAAGTGTTTCGAAGGGCTTAAAAAAAAACAAATTCTTTAAAAAAGTTGGAATTGGAATCTTATTTGATACTTCTTCGCTATTTTTATATGCAACTAAAACATTACTATACTTTTTAAAAATATCATTGTATCTTCCTTTGTGATCATCAGGAACCCAGGTTGATATATAGCAAAAATTTCTTGTTGCGGCAATTTTTGTTCTGACATTATCGATTTTGCTTTCCATAATGATTTTTGAATACAACTTGTCTATTGTATCTTTATGACTATTAATATACTCCTCAGATGACTTCTTTAACAGTTTAAGTTCACCTTCATACTTTTTCCTGTCGGCTTCAATCATTTTCACCATTTCTTCAGGAAATGACAAATACTTCCTATCTATTTCTATTTCTACAAAATCAGTACTCCTTAAAATTCTTGACATTTCAAGGTCCAAACTCTTTGGGGATACTATAATATACAGTTCTTTTTCTTCATAGGATCCCAAATGAAGAACTATTGCCAGGAGATTATCATAGTTTTGTGAAATCTTTTTTCTTTTCTCCTTGGTTAAAAATCCAAATTTCAATGTGAAAAATTCCAAATTCATCAAATCTTTAAAGTCTACATGAATATTTTTGATTTTATTTATGAATCCCAATGAGTCCAAACCTTCCAACTTACTATTAATCCCATGTAGCCTCTGGGTTATATCCTTAAACTTATCAGCGACTTCATCAATTTCATTCTTGATATTTTCAAACTTGTGCTCTCCGTGCATATACTCTCTTCTTACCTCTGGAGTATAATCCAGTTTTTTTATCATATCATCCATTATATCAAGATACTCTGCTACTTCCTTTTTTTCTTTCAATACAACTATATCTTCCATATCAAGAATTTCATCAGCATTCTTTTCTGTTACACCTATGCTGAAATCACTCTCTTCAATTTCAGTAATTGTGTCGATAAACTGGCAATTTTCCTCTAAAATCAAATCTCTAAGTAGTTCATCCAGACATTCATTCTTACATACAATATTCATCATATTCAATTTTCTGATAGCCAATTTATTCACTCCTTCCTAAACTTCTAACCAGAAAGTCTTCAACATTACCCACCTTGTTTCTTATACCTGCCAGTATTGTTATTAAGTCTCTCATTTCATATTCAGTTTTAAACATCATTACTATAGGTATGGCAATGGACAAATTCCCACTCTTTAGATACACATCCAGATTTTCAAACAAGTATCTTTCCATGGCTCTTTCCATAAGATATTCTTCACCTTGAAACATAGTCTTATATTCACTTGATCTTATAAAAGATCTGAATTTCTCCAAATCCATATAACACAAATCCTTTAATACCTTGTAATTGTACTTCATTCCATTGTTTATTGTGAAGTTGAAAAGTTCTTCAGATGATATTCCGAAGAATTTGCGGCCTCTGTATATCCATTGAATATTGAGGAGGTCCACATTAATTCCATATAACTCCAAAGCCTGTTTCCTGTCCAGTTTTTCAAGATTCATAATTGCATCATATAGCTGATTGAAATACAGCCTGTCCAGATTCATTTCCATGTAAAACAGTATTTTTGTTGAATTTTCATCTACATAATTTATTATTGCCTTGTAATATCCGGTTGTTTTCAGACCATCAACAAATTCTCCAATATCTGAAGCTGCCGAAAGTTTTCCATAGTCAATGGTTGAAAAAACTTCAGAGTATACCAGCCTTTCCCTTATATCCTGTATGTCTTCATTCCTTGCTATGGCTCTTAGCATCAGTTTCAAATTTTCGACTTCATATCTCATCAATAGTGATTTGAAGAAGGATCTATATTCATCAATATAAAAATGATAGAGCTTTTCATAATTTTTATACATATGACTTTTAATCAAGTACTCGATTTCTTTATCTTCAATTTCCTCATCATTAAGTATTGATGAATAACAGGTGTTTTTCATCAAGTAGTTTTCAAAATCATCTATACTTTCCATTCTGGTCAATTTATTAAAATCATCAGACTTAAGCATTCTTCCCATAATTACCATTGCCTTGGTATTTGCTGCCCCATGTGTTCTAACTTTGCTCATTAAACCACCCTCTAAAGGAACCCCAGTTTTTCAAATACCTGGTCTCTTAGTTTCTCTTTGTTTTCTTCCAACAGGTTATCCAGTTCATTTGTATGCTCAAAACATTGAGACAAAATGGCACTTTTTTCTTCTTTTGCTTTGGAAACAAGTTCATCATATATTTCATTACCCTTGGAAAGTCTCATTTCTTCAGTCTCTTTCAGTCTGTTTCTAAGGATTAATTGTAATTCTTTCTCTCTTTCTTCCAGTTTAGTACTGGTCTTGTTTATTTCTTCTGATGTTTTACTATCAATTTCGACAATTATATTCAGTATCGATTCAATTATTCTATCATCCAAAATTATCACCTTCCTCACAATAACATTAATTAGATAAACATAATAATAATTATACACCTACTGATTTGAATAAACAAATGCATATTAAGTTTTAAAATATATATCAAAAAGAAGCATGCTGTCAGCCATGCTTCTTAAATGTTTTGTTTAGGAAAATGACGTTTTGTCATTTCCTTTTATTTTTGCTATTATACCCTCAAAACTAATGTATATTACAGGTATTATTATCATGGTCATAAAGGTTGCAGACAATATTCCACCTATGACTGTAATGGCCAATGGTGAAAATCGTTCCGATCCCAAAGCCAGTTGCAATGCAAGAGGTAGCATTCCTGCAATATCTGATAGTGCCGTCATCATAATGGCTCTATATCTTGATTTCACTGCCGAAACAACGGCTTCTTCAATGTCCATGCTGTTTTCTCTATTGATGATTATTTTATCAATAAGAAGAATGGAGTTGTTGACGACTGTACCCGACAGCAAAATGAGTCCCAGTACAACGGGCATGGAAATAAACTTTCCTGAAAGTATAAGCGCCGGTGCCACCCCTACAAGAACCAATGGAATGGCTGCCATAATGGTCACGGGATGTATAAATGATTTAAACTGAGGCACTAGCAACAGGTATATGAATATTACCGCCAATGCCAACATGGAAATCATATCTCCCATTGAATCTTCCAATGCCTTTTGATCTCCGGTAATTTCAATGCTGTATTCTTCAGGCAACTGAAAATCATCTGTAACAGCCTTGACATCGGCAATTATTTTACTGAAGGCTCTGCCCTGGTCATAGGCCAATATATCTATTGTATAATCCAGATCTTCTTTTGTAATGACGTTGGCTCTTTTTATCATATCTATGGACGCAATATCCCGAAGGGGCACTTTGATGCCTATGGGAGTATTGATTTGCGTATCCATCAATCCATCTATGGATTGGCTGTACTTGTCCATATATCCTACCTGTATATCAATATTTTCAAATTCTCCTATGTCCATGGAAGTTTTTTCAATTCCCTCTACGGCATTCAATATTTGAGCGGATACTTCAACAACGCTAAGGTTCAATTCTTGAATTCTATCATTTTTCATTTTTATATTAAGCTGT
Source organism: Dethiosulfatibacter sp. (assembly GCA_030591825.1). Classification (GTDB taxonomy): domain Bacteria; phylum Bacillota; class Clostridia; order Tissierellales; family Dethiosulfatibacteraceae; genus Dethiosulfatibacter. The sequence continues at coordinate 3,134 of JAUVAG010000012.1, read as the reverse complement.
TGATTATCCATGTTGAAGCTTTTATAAATATTGGCAACACCTTCAATCTTTTCTATTTCGTTCTGGAGGTTTTCAGCAAAATAGTATAAAAGCTCCTGGTCTGTTCCACTGATTTTTATATCAATAGGAGCCTGGGAGCTAACACTTGCAGTTGCACCCTGTTCCTTGACAACAAATCTTTGGATATTTGGAATTTTATTGATTTCTTCTCTTATTTTTTCCTGGAATTCCCAAATGGTTTCTTCACGATCTTTTCTTGTATTAAGATTCACAGTAATAAGCGCTTGATTTGTTCCCATTACTCCAAAATCACTCAATATATTGCTGTCCTCTTCAAATCCAACCTGAGTATCAAAGCTCATTATATTTTCTTCTTCATTGAGTATTTCTTCGATATATCCAACTGTGTTTTTTGTATCCTCCAGTGTTGTACCTGAATCCATCTCAATTGAGATATAGGTTACACCATTGTCCAGTTTCGGTAGCATTTCAACCCCTCTGCTCAACAAAGTCCTTCCACTTATTGCCAGCAGCAATATAACTATGACATACATCAATATTTTGCGTTTTATTGCCTTTTTCAACAGATACACGTAGACTCCAAGCATCTTGTCCATAGCCTTTCTAAAAGGATTTGTAAATATGCCGATAAATTTTTCCGGTTTTTCAAATTTAAATTTGTTAAGGAGAACCATAAACAGGGGTATGACCGTCAATGATAGAGTTACAGAAGATATCAGTGCAATAATCAATGTAGTTGACAACGGTCTGAACATCTCCCCAACAAATCCTTCAACAAACAGCAGGGGCACTAAAACAATCAAGGTGGTTGTAGTACCTGCCCAGGTGGATAAGGAAATTTCACCTACAGCATCAATCGTTGCTTTTACTATATTCTCATTATATTCATCCACATGCCGTATTATATTTTCTACAACAACAATGGAATCATCGACTACTATACCAATACTGAGTATCAATGCCGAAAGAGTTACCATATCAAGCTTCATATCAAGTAGTTTCATTACACCTATAGTCGTCAAAAACACCAAAGGCATTGAAATGGCTACTACAAAAGAGTTGGTCAATTTAGGGACAAATAGAATGATAATCAAAATCGTCAAGGAAATGGCCATAAACACACTTGATGTCATATTGTCAACCATCTGAGTTGTAAACACTGAATCATCCCCTGCAATTTCAAAATTTATATTGGGATATTTTTCTTCCAGTTCTTTAATTGTTTCTTTTATATGTTCCACCGTCTCAACTGTATTTGCATCGGTTTTTTTGACGATGAGGGCGGCAATGGATTTTTCTCCATTCAAACTATATGAACTTTGGAGTTCTTCAACTGACAGACTGATATCTGCAATATCCTCTAGAAATATATAGTTGCCGTCTTTAAGATTAATTTGTATTTTTTTCAGATCATCTATTGACTCAAAGTCTTCATCAATCCTTATTAATATATCTTTGCCCTTGTCCTTTATTTCTCCTCCCGGTGCCTGGATATTATTGCTGGTCAATGTATTGGATATCTCTTCCAATGTAATATTGTAAGCATTAAGTTTAACCTTATCCAGTTGTATTTGTATCTGTGCCTTGTACCCTCCAAATATATCGACTGAAGCGACCCCTTCTGTTGACTGAAACATATAACTTATTTTATCCTCTGCCAATTGCCTTATTTCATCGAGTTCCATAGAGTCACTGTTCATGCTGATGGTCATAATGGGTTTATTTGACGAACTAACCTTTAATATTTTTGGTTCTTTTATATTGCTTGGCAATGATCCCTTTATCCTATTTATGCTGTTTTGAATTTCTATAGTAGCTTCATCAATATCAATGCCGTAATCAAATTCCAGTTCAACTATGGCTCTGTTGTCTTGAGCCGTTGATTTGATTTTTAGAATACCTTCCAGCTTACCAAATTCATCTTCCATAGGATCAACTAGATCCTTGATTACATCTGAAGCTGCTGCTCCAGGATACTGTGTGATGACTGTTGCCATTGGAGATGCTGTATCCGGAGACATTTGTGTCTTAATGGTCATTTTTGAAAACAGTCCGAATATTAAAATACCTATGGCTAAGGAAAGTATAAGGTACTTGTTTTTTATGGAAAAAGCGCCTAAATTCATACTATTGATCTCCTTTGAATATAAATACCTTTGCACCTTCATATAATTTACTTAGGTTCTCATAGGCAATTTCTTCACCACTCTCAATACCTGAAATCACTTGAACTTTTTCTTCAAAGGATATTCCCAGTTCAACAATCCTTTGTCTCGCAATACCCTCTTCAATTACATATACAAAATTATCATCACCTTGAGATTTAACTGCATCGTAGGGCAATATGATATCGCCGCTGACTTCTTCAACCACAAAGGTTATTTCAGCGCTGGAACCTATTAATATATCAATATCCTGAACATCTTTTGGAATAACTATTTCAACTTCTCCGATTCTAGTATCCGGATTGATACTTGTTGGGAATCTTCTGATTTGCACTTCACAGCTCAATTCATCCATTATCTTTATAAATGTTTTTGTATCTTTATTTAATTTTTTCAAATCGGACTCTGCAATATCCACTTTAACAACCAAATCGCCCTCTTTATCAATCACTGCAAATGGTTTAGCCATAATTGCCAAATCACCGACTTCATAATAAAGCTTTCTTACTATACCGGAGTTTGGCGCAACAAGTACCATTTCATTAATTTGACCATTGATTCCATTCATCTCTGATTCAATTTCCTTTATCTGCATTTTTACCGAATCTCTTTCATGCTTCAATTGTTCATATTGATTCTCGGCACTTGACTCTAATTCATCCAATTGTATCTTTGCTACATCACGATTATGTATAATTTTGTCGTATGTACTCCTGGTGATGGATCCACCTTCATATAAGGCAGAGTATTTTTCCACCTCATCATTCAAGAAGCTGTATTCATAATCCATGTTTTCTATTTTCTTTATAATTGCATTTGTCGAATAATATTCATTAACTTCTGAGCTCAAGTAATTATAGTTTTCTTTTAATGTATCCATTTTTTTAGGGGCTTCATCAGTTTGTGTGGTGAAGCTATAGCCTTTCATCTGAGCACGAATCTACTTCT
>JAUVAG010000337.1 GCA_030591825.1 Dethiosulfatibacter sp. | reverse complement strand
GTTCCCGAAGGGTAGATTTTCTGGTTGAAAATGTTATAGCTGTTGAATTGAAGGCAATTATTCAACTTGAAGATGTTCACCTGGCACAAGCAAAAAATTATTTGGAAGCCTATAATCTGGAACTTGGATTGCTCTTGAATTTTGGAAGCAAAAGCCTAGAAATAAAACGTCTAATTAACACTTTAAATAATCCAACAATCCTATAATCTGTGTAATCCAGGCCCTATGTTTGCAAAGCATAAGTCGTCAGAAATTAAGTAAATTGATTTTTGACAAAATAACATTAACCTAAAATCAACGACTTATGCAAACACAAGAAAACCAAGTTAAGAAAATTAGTTTTGAAGGCGAACAAATATTTGTAGGAATTGACGTACATAAAAAAAGCTGGAAGGTGTCATTATATCATAAAGACACATCGTTAAAGATATTTAGTCAAGAGCCAGATACAGCGCAACTTGTACGGTATCTTCGGAAGCACTATCCTGGAGCTGATTTTAATTGTGCTTATGAAGCCGGTTTTTCAGGATTTTGGCTTCATAAACAATTATCTTCCTACGGGATCAATTGTATGGTTGTTAACCCGGCAGATATACCTACTTCCCACAAGGAAAAAGAGTTTAAATCAGATAAACGTGATTGCAGGAAAATAGCCAAAGCATTACGCAGCGATTTACTAGAAGGAATCTATGTTCCTACAGAACAAGGACAGGAATACAGAAAAGTAGTTAGATTGTTTCATGACATGTCAAGGCAATTGACGCGGAGTAAGAACAAAGTAAAATCGATGCTCGATTTTTATGGAATTAGATATCCCGAGGAGTTTTACATGGCAACTACACATTGGACCGAACGTTTTTTTCTATGGCTCAAGTCTCTCACGTTGACTAGCGAACAAGGCACATGGACACTGCAATGGTATGTAGATGAATGCATACGGGCAAAAGAGCAGAAAAGTGCAGCAAGAAAAAAAGTTGCAGAACTTTCAAAAACAAAGTTATATTCAAAAAATGTTGAGCTTCTTATTAGCCTCCCAGGGGTTGCGCTTATTACAGCAATGACCATTCTTACTGAAATAGAAGATATCAGAAGGTTTAAAAACCTGGATAAGCTGTGTTCATATATAGGCTTGATACCTTCCACGAACTCGTCAGGAGAAAAAGAAATTATAGGAGATATGACACACAGAGGGAATAAATATCTTAAACATGTGATCATTGAGAGTTCCTGGATCGCCATAAGAAAAGACCCTAGCCTTTTTAAGGCTTACCTGAGGGTTAAAAACGATAGGGTAACAAATAAAGGGATTATCAAGGTTGCTCGTAAATTAGTGGCTAGAATATTATACGTATTAGTAAACCAAACACCTTACCAGATAAGGATGGAAGAATAAAAAACATGTTATCATCATGAAGCAAAATTATCTACAGTATATAAATCAAAAAAAAGACTACGGCATAAATCCAACACACAGTCTATCGCTAATTTATTCCGTTTCCTGTTTTTTTAATCTATATACTTCGCAATTAGAAGCTCAAGATGATAAAATGGAGAAAAGTATAAATATTAATTGCTATAGGATCTTTACAAATTGGGGGATGTCCGCGTGTCTGAACCTGCAGCTGTGCATTATGCATACGTCTGCTTAATCCTAGGCTGCGGCCCCCCATAATAATATAATCAAGACCTTGCAGCTCCGTAAATTATGGACGTCTGCTTATAGAAGCATGATTTTATAGCCAAAAATGAAAGGGAAAACTTATGTAAATATTTGCTTTGCAACATAGAAGGTTCAGGCAATGTGAGGGGGATTAGAACTGAATACGGCAACTGATCAATGGGATCAGTGGATTTTGGTATTCATTCTGAAGTTCATGGGTGTTGCGGTCCCAATACATGTAGAGGATGTTTTTCCTGTTTGTCAGATTCATAATATCCAGACCCCATTCTGTCGTATGTTTCTTTCTGTTTCTAATATATTTAACAAGAAGGTCCACCCGGAAATAGTCGGGTGATTTTTCTGTAAATCCATTTTCCAATATCCGGACCTGATAGCCATTTGCTATGGACTGTTCGATATCGACAGGGAGATAACGCATGCCTCCAAATAGAATATACCTGGAGTGAACTCTAATGATATCCTCTTTATTTCTCCCAACTCTGAATTCCTTGCTCAGCTGGCCATTGGTAGAATATGATCCATTATACTTGGTATGAAGAAGAGTCCCCGGCAAATTCCTGTACTTCGATTCATATATCGTTCCATTTACCTGGAATTTGTAAGTTCTTGATAGCTGTTTTTCCAAAGAAAATTCGATTCCTTTATTGTATGCTGTTCCGTAATTTGACAATTTATTTCCTTCAAATCCATAGTCGCTGTTTATGGTGGAAAAATATGGAGATTCAGGATAAGCAGGGATATCGTACAAGTCCTGGTAATAAGCCTCCAGCTTCAGATCCATATTTTCGCTAAGCAGGAACTTATAGCCAACAACATAGTGTCTTGCTTTTGCAAGTTCAAGATTCATATTTGGCTGGATAAGCTGACCATCATCCAGCATCATCCTTCCTGCATAGAGTGTCATTGATTCCTTCTTACTGTGCACTCCAAATCCTGCACTAAATATATGTTTGGGATGTACTC
>JAUVAG010000173.1 GCA_030591825.1 Dethiosulfatibacter sp. | reverse complement strand
CAGCTGCAGTTTTGAACTATATTGACCTTAAAAAATATACAGATATAGATGTAAGCATAATAAAGGTTGCTTTAAGACCGTTTATTGCATCAGCAATAATGGGAGTAATAGTATATGGAGTATACACTCTTGGATTTGGCATCCTTGGAATGAAGCTTGCAGCGCTTATTTCCATAGTTGTTGGAATCGCTGTATATGCAATTGCACTGCCGGTTACTGGTACAATTACAAGCCAGGATATGGATCTTCTTCCAAAGGGAGACAAAATTTATAGCATAATGAAGAAAATAAAACTTATGAAGTAGGTATAAAATGGGTAAGATAAGTATAATGGGTCTTGGGACGGGAAAAATGGATGAGATGTCAGTCAAATCATTCAAATTATTGAATGATGATATTTCAAAGTTTTCAAGAACTTCAAGACATCCTGTATTCAAGGAAAACAGTTTTGACAATCTTGTTCAATTAGATTCAATATTTGAAGAAAAGGAAAATATTGAAGATGTCTATATTGAAATAGAAAAAATACTTAAGACGGAAATGGATAAAAAAGGACATATTTTGTATATTGTGCCTGGGTCTCCATATAACAGTGATGTAATAATTGAAAGACTGATGAGTAATGATAAAATCGAGACGGAAATAATCGACAACATGAGTTTTCTCGACAAGGCCGTCAAAATGGCATCATTCGAGGGTAATATAAAAATCATGAAGGGCAGTGATGAAAATCATGATTTTGACATCCATTCAGGCAATATTGTGTGCAATATCGAAAGTCTTAGTATGGCAACGAATATAAAGCTTGAAATGACTGAAGTGTACCCGCCGGACTGTAAAATTCAATTATTTGACGTTTTAGCAAATAAAAATGATGAAATTTCATTATTCGAGCTGGATAGACAAAAAAAATATGATTATTCCACATATATTTTCATTGAAAGTATTGAAAAATCAACGTTAGGGTTGTATAATATTATTGATTTAAAAAAGACGATGTCCTATTTAAGGGGATCCGAGGGTTGTCCTTGGGATAGAAAGCAAACCCACATGTCATTAAGAGAATGTGTCATCGAAGAAGCATATGAAGTTGTAGATGCTATTGAAAAAGATGATATAGAAAATATGGTGGAAGAGTTGGGTGATTTGCTGCTCCAAGTGGTATTCCATTCACAGATTGCTGATGAAGAGGGATATTTTAATTTTGAGGATGTTACAAAGCATATTTGCGAAAAACTCATAAGAAGACATCCACATGTTTTTAAGGACAAGGTGGCAATAGATGAAGAAGAAGTTCTTCAAACATGGGAAGAGATAAAGAACCTTGAAAAACAGGTTGAATCATATACTGGAAAATTGCAAAAAATACCAAAAGCAATGTCTCCTCTATCAAGAGGATACAAGATACAAAAAATTGCAGCCGAAATAGGATTCGATTGGCCGGACATAAGCGGAGCTATCGACAAGGTGAAGGAAGAACTGCAGGAACTTATGGAAGCTTATGAATCCATGGAAAAGGATAAAATTGAAGAAGAACTGGGAGATCTATTCTTTTCACTCATAAACTTCTCGAGATTTCTTAAGATCAATCCTGATATTGCACTCAGCAGAACCAATACAAAATTCATTAAAAGATTTGGATTTATTGAGAAGAATGCTGAAAAAGACTTAAAACAGATGACATTAGAAGAAATGGACACCCTATGGGAAACATCAAAGAGGCATTAATTCCTAAAGGAATTTGCAATATTAAATTTATATAGGAGGGTTTTATTGTGAATAAAGCTGAATTAGTAGCTAACATGGCAGAAATGGCTAAGAGTGCGGGAAAAGAAGGAACTAAAAAAGAGGCAGAAATGTACCTTAACGCTTTCATGGACACAGTTAAAGATGAATTGGTTAAAGGTGAGAAAGTACAATTAGTTGGATTTGGAACATTTGAAGTAAGAGAGAGAAAAGCAAGAAAAGGTAGAAATCCAAGAAATCCAGAGCAAGAAATTGAAATACCAGAATCAAAGGCTCCTGTATTCAAAGCAGGAAAATCCTTGAAAGAAGCAGTTAACGTATAATAAGAAATGACTAAATCAGACCGCGATAATGGGTCTGATTTTTCATTACCCACCCGTGGCAAAGAGAATGGATGGAAGAAGGAGCAAATATGAGAATTGACAAGTTTTTGAAAAATTCCAGAATAATAAAAAGAAGAACCATTGCAAAAGAAGCCTGTGAAAAGGGAAGGATAATGGTAAACGGCAAGTCTGCAAAGCCAGGCACAGAAGTACAGATTGAGGATGTAATAGAAATCATATTCGGAGACAAGACTATGAAGGTGGCTGTTGAGCAACTTACGGAGCATGTAAAAAAGGACGATGCCCAGGCAATGTACAGGATTCTTACTTAGAGTAAATTGAACTTTTAAATATATATCAATCTTGACAAGGGCGGTAAAATAATATATATTTTATGTATTAGAACAAAGCGATTCCTAAGCTATATAAAAGACTTTGAAGGGAAGAGTAGGTTTTGAAATGCAGCAAAGAGAGCCGGAAATGGTGAAAACCGGTCTGCAATAGAAGCTGAAGATGGTCCCTGAGTTGCAGGATTGAAATAAAGTAGGTCCTGTCGCAGTCCAGCGTTACGGGCAGGTTTATGACCCCTGAGGTGAATTCTGCGAGGAATTCACGAAAAAGAGTGGTAGCACGGATATATTCGTCTCTTATTATTTAATAAGAGGCGTTTTTTATTTATTGATATTTGGAAACACAATTACAATTTACATTTGAGGGTTAGCATGGGGAAATAACATTCCACATCAACTCCCTACTCCGTCGGTACGACAAAAATCACATCTTTAGGCAGGAGACGTTGTAGTGAAATTCAAAGCCTTGTGTTTCCAGAAGTGAGTGAATAGAAATACAGCACTCGTTTTAATAAATAGTAATAAGATACGAATTAAACTTAGAGTAAAAAGGAGCAATTATGAGCAAGGAAAAATATTATATCACTACGGCTATTGCCTATACTTCGGGCAAGCCGCATATAGGAAATACTTATGAGATAGTTTTGGCGGACAGTATTGCAAGGTTCAAAAGACTTGCAGGTTACGACGTGTTCTTTCAGACAGGTACTGACGAGCATGGACAAAAGATAGAGCTAAAGGCAGAAGAGGCTGGAGTTGAGCCGCAGCAGTTTGTTGATGGAGTCGCTGAAGAAATCAAGCGGATTTGGGACATAATGAATACTTCTTATGACAAGTTCATCAGAACTACTGACGAAGATCACAAGGTAGTTGTGCAAAAGATATTCAAAAAACTTTACGATCAGGGAGACATATACAAGGACGAGTATGAAGGATGGTACTGTACTCCTGATGAGTCTTTCTATACTGACGGTCAGCTAGTGGAAGGCAAATGCCCTGACTGTGGAAGAGAAGTATACAAGACCAAGGAAGAGGCTTACTTCTTCAAGCTCAGCAAGTATGCCGACAGACTCATGAAGCATATAGATGATAATCCTCACTTCATCCAGCCTGAATCCAGAAAGAATGAAATGATAAACAATTTTCTTAAACCTGGTCTTCAGGACCTTTGTGTTTCAAGGACCTCGTTTAAATGGGGAGTACCTGTAACCTTTGATGAAAATCATGTAATCTATGTATGGATTGACGCTTTGTCAAACTATATTACAGGACTTGGCTACACTCCTGATGGTGAGTGTGGAGATCTCTTCAAGAAATACTGGCCTGCAGATGTACATTTGATTGGAAAGGATATTTTAAGATTTCATACCTTATATTGGCCGATTATGCTTATGGCACTTGACGTTGAACTTCCAAAGCAGGTATTTGGACATCCTTGGCTTTTAGTTGGAGATGGAAAGATGAGCAAGTCTAGAGGTAATGTAATCTACGCGGATTTTTTAGTAGATCATTTTGGAGTTGATGCAATAAGATACTTTGTACTTCACGAGATGCCCTTTGCGAATGACGGAACAATTACATATGAACTTCTAATAGAGAGAATAAACTCGGAGCTTGCTAATATTCTTGGAAACCTTGTTAACAGAACTATTACAATGGTAAACAAGTATTTTGACGGTAATATCCTTCCACAGGGTGAGCTAGAAGCAATAGACAGGGAACTTATAGAACTTGCCCTTGCAACTCCTGTTAATGTAAATGCTAAGATGGACGACTTGAAGGTTGCCGACTCAATAGATGAAATATTCAAGCTTTTGAGAAGGAGCAACAAGTATATAGATGAAACTATGCCTTGGGTCCTTGGTAAGGACGAGACAAAGAAGGAAAGACTTGGAACAGTACT
>JAUVAG010000194.1 GCA_030591825.1 Dethiosulfatibacter sp. | reverse complement strand
TGAAGATTTAAAAGGAAAACTATTTGTTACATCAGGACTTGGTGGAATGAGTGGAGCACAGCCTAAGGCAATAGAAATTGCAAACGGTGTAGGTATTATAGCAGAGGTTGACTTTTCTAGAATCAAGACAAGACTTGACCAGGGATGGGTTTCAAAAGCCACTACTGACTTGGCAGAAGCCTTTGCAATGGCTCGCGAATATATGGAAAAGAAAGAGACTATATCAATTGCATATCATGGTAATATTGTAGATCTTCTTCAATATGCTGTAGACAAAAACGAGCATATAGAGTTACTTTCGGACCAGACTTCTTGTCACGTACCTTACGATGGAGGATACTGTCCACAGGGAGTATCGTTTGAAGAGAGAACGGAAATGCTTAAAAATGACAAAGCAGCTTTTGCTAAGCTTGTTGATGAATCACTAGTCAAGCACTATCATCTTGTTAAGACTCTTACTGAAAGAGGAACTTACTTCTTCGACTATGGAAATGCATTCATGAGAGCAGTATATGATGCAGGGGCCAAGGATATAGCTAAAAACGGAGTAGATACAAGTGAAGGATTCGTATTCCCTTCATATGTTGAAGATATACTTGGACCACAGCTTTTTGATTATGGATATGGACCGTTCAGATGGGTATGTTTGAGTGGAAAACATGATGACTTAGGTAAGACTGACAAAGCAGCAATGTCTGTTATTGATCCTAATAGAAGAGGTCAGGACAGAGATAACTGGGTATGGATAAGAGATGCAGAAAAGAACAAGCTTGTAGTAGGTACTCAGGCAAGAATTCTTTATCAGGATGCTTTAGGAAGAAGAGATATAGCTCTTAAGTTCAACGAAATGGTTAGAAATGGAGAAATAGGACCTGTAATGCTTGGTAGAGATCATCACGATACAGGCGGAACTGATTCACCTTATAGAGAAACATCAAATATTAAAGATGGTAGTAATATAACAGCAGATATGGCAGTTCAATGTTTCGCTGGAAATGCAGCAAGAGGAATGAGTCTGGTTGCTCTTCACAATGGTGGAGGAGTTGGAATCAGCAAGTCTATCAACGGTGGTTTCGGTATGGTTCTTGACGGTAGCGAAAGAGTTGATGAAATACTTAGGAAATCTATTCCATGGGACACAATGGTTGGTGTATCAAGAAGAAGCTGGGCAAGAAATGAAAACTCAGTAGAAACAGCAGTTGAATATAATAAGCAGTTCCAAGGTGAAGACCATATAACAGTTCCATACATCGCAAATGATGAATTGATCGAAAATGCATTTAAAAACTATAAAAAATAATTTAAATTTTAGGAGAATATTATGAATAGAATTATAGAATGTGTGCCAAATTTCAGTGAAGGCAGAGATCTAGAAAAAATTGAAAAGATTGTAGAATGTTTCAGAGGAAAAAAAGGAGTTAAGCTTCTTGACTACAGCAATGACGAGGCACACAACAGATGTGTAGTAACAGTTGTAGGAGAGCCAGAGCCATTGAAAGCTGCAGTAGTAGAAGCTATAGGAAAGGCTGTAGAGCTAATAGACCTTACAAAGCATGACGGACAACACCCAAGAATGGGAGCCGTTGATGTAATCCCTTTTATTCCGATTAAGAATGTAACGGTTGAAGAAGCAGACGTACTTGCAAAGGAAACTGCTAAGGAAGCTTCTGAAAAATTTGGTTTGCCTTTCTTCCTTTATGAGAAGTCGGCGTCAGCTCCTCACAGGGAAAATCTTGCAAAAGTAAGAAAAGGTCAGTTTGAAGGAATGAAGGAAAAAATGGAAGACAGCATGTGGAAGCCAGACTTCGGTCCTGAAACTATCCACCCAACTGCAGGAGTAACAGCGATTGGAGCAAGAATGCCATTAGTTGCCTATAATATCAAGCTTGATACAAACAATCTTGAAATTGCAAACAAAATTTCAAAGCAGATTAGACACCTAAGCGGTGGATTCAGATACTGTAAAGCAATAGGAATAGACCTTGAGGACAGAGGAATCGTTGAAGTATCAATGAACCTTACTGATTATACAAAAACTTCAGTATACAGAGCATTTGAAACTGTAAAGATGGAATGTAAAAGATACGGTGTTAATGTATTGGGAAGCGAAATAATAGGACTTGTGCCTATGCAGGCGCTTGTTGATACTGCAGAATACTACCTTGGACTTGAGAATTTTAGTATTGACCAGGTACTTGAAACTAGATTATAACAAGAAAGTAGCTGCGCTGCGTTAAATGCGCATGCATTTATTAAGGCGCGAAGGAAAGTTTCCTTAACCGCATAGCACCAACGCTTTAAGGCGTGTGCGATGTTTTCATTACAACAATAATTTAAATTTTTGACACAATGTGTTGGATTCCATATCAATATCAGATATATATATTGTGTCAAAACTAATCAAATGGTAATGGATGCATCTGTGCTATGCACTTTTAACTTTCCTAAGCTGTATTATTGTCAGATGGAGCCTAGGCTCCATCTGAGTTTTAATTGCAAATATTGAAAGGATGTGGAATAATGAGCAAAAAGATAATTCTTAATGCATCTGAAGTATTGACATGTTCCGGATTTGGACCTAAGTGCGGAGAAGACATGAAGGATATTGGTAGAATCGAAAAAGGTGCAGTTATTGTAGAAGATGGAATCATCAAAAAAGTTGGTGTACAGGAAGAACTTCTTAAAGATATTAAAGTTGAAGAATATGAAATAATCGATGCGAAGGGCAATACAGTAATGCCTGGTTTTGTAGATTCACATACACACTTTGTTTTCGGCGGATACAGAGCGGAAGAATTCTCCTGGAGACTAAGGGGAGACAACTATATGGACATCATGAAAAGAGGTGGCGGTATAGTAAGTTCTGTTAAATCAACCAGAGAGGCAACTCTTGAAGAGCTTGTTGAAAATGGAGGAAAAAGACTTGATTCAATGGTCAAGTTTGGTGTTACCACAGTTGAGGGAAAAAGTGGATACGGACTTGACCTTGATACTGAAATCAGACAGCTTGAAGCGATGAAGATATTGAAGGAAAGAAAAGATATCGACATAGCAACAACATTCCTGGGACCACATGCTGTTGAAAAGCAGTATAAGGGAAAAGAAGATGAGTTTATTGACACACAAATAAATGAAGTGCTTCCTGTTGTTGTCGAAAAAGGTCTTGCTGATTTTGCGGATATTTTCTGTGAAGACAATGTTTTCAGTGTGGAACAGTCAAGAAGATTCCTTAAGGCTGCAATAGTTGCAGGACTTAAGGTTAAGATACATGCTGATGAAATTGTTCAACTTGGTGGAGCAGAGCTTGCTGCAGAACTTGGAGCAGTATCGGCTGACCATCTTCTCCAGGCATCTGACAAGGGTATAGAAGCAATGGCTGAGAAAGGTGTTATTTCTACACTTCTTCCAGGAACTGCATTTTGCCTTAAGGAAGAATATGCAAGAGGAAGATATATGATAGACAAGGGATGTGCAGTTGCACTTGCTACTGATCTTAATCCTGGAAGCTGCTTTACGAATTCAATACCTCTAATTATTTCTCTTTCTGCACTTTACATGGACATGAGAATTGAAGAGATAATTACAGCTCTAACAATCAACGGAGCTGCAGCAGTATCCAGAGCTAATTCTGTTGGTAGCATTGATGAAGGAAAGAAGGCGGATATAATTATTCTTGATTTCCCTTCATACCATTTCCTTCCATACCATGCAGGAGTAAATATTGTAAAAACAGTAATAAAATCAGGGGAAATAGTTGCCCAAAATTAATTTATTATTGTAGTAAAAAAATAATTAATGTAGTTTTATCTCACAATAAGTTTCGTAATAATTCACACAACATTTGAAACACAATTGAACCTTTTGAATTTCAAATAACGCATGAATTAACTCAACTAAAAGTGAGATATAAATACTATCTTGTAATAAAAAAGAATAATAATGTAGTTTTATCTCATAACCAGTTTCGTTCTAATTCATGCAACATTTGAAACAAATTGAAGCGTTTTATTTCAAATAACGCATGAATTAACTCAACTAAAATCACGATATAAATACTATATAAATTGAATTAAATATTTATATGAATCATCCGATATATATATTATAATC
>JAUVAG010000120.1 GCA_030591825.1 Dethiosulfatibacter sp. | reverse complement strand
ATTATGTCCGGAGTAATACCTAAAAACTTTTTCTATCTATTCCTTGTACTCTTTGTTGCATCTGTAGGGCTTCTTGCATCAAAGGACATGGGTGTAGTACTCAAGAAATACGGAACAAAATTCATAATATTAGGAATACTAATAACATTTTTAGGAGCAGCTTCAACCTACGGAATGACCCTCATAAATTCAAAAGCAAGCCCTTATGAAATTTCCGGAGTTTATACAGGAGCACTTACAAGCTCACCTGGTCTTGCTGCAGCAATAGAAACAGCCACAGGACATGCTACAGACTGGAGCTCCGAATATGAATCACTCTCGCCAGAAGATAAGGAAAAATTCCTAAATATACTTGACCAAGAAGGTTTGACTTCCGAAAACACGCCAATCTTGACTGAAGCACAGAAAGACGCCTTCATCAACAATGCGGCTGCCGAAATAGGTGTAGGCCATGCAATAGGCTATCCAATAGGTGTAATAGTAGTAATAATAGTAGTTAACTTCTTCCCTAAGCTTTTCAATATAGATGTTGAAGATGAAAAGAAAAAATATAGAATTGAAATGGAACAAGCTAGAAGTGAGATAGGCGGAAAACAAATTGAAGAAGTATCTTTTGACCTTACAGCGTTTATACTTGCCTGTTTTGTTGGATTTACACTTGGCAAGGTGAAAATAAGTCTTGGCCCTTTGGGATTCCTTTCCCTTGGTGCAACGGGAGGCGTCCTCATAGGATCCCTCATTCTTGGACATATAGGAAAACTCGGACCTTTAAACTTCAGAATGAACAACAAGATACTTGGTACTGTAAGACAGATTTCCCTCGCATTCTTTCTTTCTGTAGTAGGACTTAGATATGGATTCAAAGTATTTGAATCACTGGCAGGAACTGGAGCATACCTAGCGCTAGTAT
Source organism: Dethiosulfatibacter sp. (assembly GCA_030591825.1). Lineage (GTDB taxonomy): Bacteria > Bacillota > Clostridia > Tissierellales > Dethiosulfatibacteraceae > Dethiosulfatibacter. Next base: position 4,399 of record JAUVAG010000120.1, on the reverse strand, counting down.
CACTGGTTGTATGCGTATTTTCAATGTTTATAGGCTTCGTCATCGGAAGATATGTCTTCAAAATCAACTGGACAATGCTGTCTGGAGCAATATGCGGTGGAATGACTTCTACTCCAGGACTTGGTGCAGCTGTTGATGCACTGGGAAGCGACGACCCCGCTACAGGATATGGTGCTACATACCCATTTGCGCTACTTGGAATGGTTGTCTTCACCATTGTGCTTCACAATTTGCCAATGTAGCTTCATACATAATACCCTCAATATCCCTAATATAATAGATTAATTAACAATGAAAAAGAGCCGGTTTGGCTCTTTTTCATTTGCTTCCTGCATTACTTTCAGCTATTCCTCAGAGTCACTGACCACTTCAAGGATTTCCTCGATCCTTGCCTGTCTTTCTTCTTTTGCCGCTTCTCTTTCCGCAGAGAGTTCCTCTCTTACCGCGCTTACTTCACCCTTGAAATCATCAAATTTCGCTTCCAGTCTGTCCGCCATACCAGGATGGTTTTCCCTCAGGTTGTCAAGTTTTCCTTCAAATTTTTCTTCGAACTTGCCTGCAAATTTATCCGTATTCTTTGATCCATATACGTGACCTTGATTGTTTCCAGCTTCAATTCCAATAATCCCCTTTACCAAATTACGATTTTTTTCTCTTATTCCTTTGAGATCTGCCAGCTGTTCCTGAATATCTTCCGTCAAGTTGAAAATCTTGTCCTTAAGAACCTCACGGTCTATCCCCTTCCTCATCATGGTCCTTTCTAACCTATCAGGTTTTTCTACTTCACCGTCGTCTGCAAATGCAGATATTCCACCTCCAAAAACCATTAATCCTGCCATTCCAACAATCAACACTCTTTTTAATTTACTTTTCATTTGTATTTCTCCTTTTTCATTTGTCCTTATATACATATTAAACTCCCTAATAGGAATATTTTTGTGATAAATGTGGAAAATATGTATAATATTCCATGATTAATGGAAAAATCTCCTTCATGAATATATAATTATAGTATAAAGATAAAGGTAAGGGTGTTATGGATAAAAAACTCATATATATAGTTGACGACGGAAAAAGCTTCTCAGACAAGGACCTTTTGAACGCCTTCGACAGGTTCTACAAAGGAGATAAGGGAGATACAGGTCTTGTACTAACTATAACTAAAACAATAATAAACAAGACGGGAAGCACCCTTTCAATAAGAAACCGTGAAGGTTACGGTGGTGAATATACAATTAAATTCTAATCTTAAAATCCAAGGTTAATTGTAAGCATAATAACAATAAATCTAGTTATTTGTAAATATTAACGTTCCTGGACAATAGACAAAAATGTTATAATGCATTATAAGTCATATGTAAAAGGAGTAGTGGTCTCATAGTGACCACCTAATATAAAATGATAAAAATAATGGCTGATTCCACCTGCGATTTGTCAGAGGAATTAATAAAAAAATACGATATAGGAATAGCACCTCTTACAATAACCATTGAAGGAAAAACCTACGAGGACAGAGTAGATATTCAACCCGACGATTTCTTCAAAATCATGGAGGAACTTGACGAATACCCCACCACATCCATGCCTGCCCCAACGAAGTATATAGATATAATAGAGGAAGGAATCGAAAAAGAATATGACGAGTTTCTTTGCATATGCATGTCTAGTGGCACCAGCGGATCCTACCAGTCAGCTGAAATAGCAAAGAAAAAGTATATGTCTGAAAATCCAGATACCAATATTAAAATCCATGTAGTGGATTCAACATCAATGTCCCATGGAAGCGGGTGGCTAATAATCAAGACCTGTCAACTGAAGGAAAAGGGAGCAACCTTTGATGAACTAGTAGCATTCAATGAAACCTACAAAAGAAACGTAAAGCACTTTCTTTCAGTGGATGACCTTGACCATCTCATAAAGAGCGGACGTCTTTCAAATGCAAGCGCCATAATAGGAAAACTCCTTAAAATCAAGCCAATAATGACAATGAAAGATGGAAAAGGAGCAATCACTGCAAAAGAAAGAGGAAGAAAGAAGGTTCTAAAACGTTTTGTAGATGAATTCAACATAAGAAACAATAAAGACCTTACGAATTTTATAATATTAGGTTATACCTCTGACAAGATATATGCTGAAAACCTTGAAAACGCCATTAGAAAGAACACGGATTTTAAGGGAGACATATATATTATGCAAATGGGAGTAGCCGTAGGCACCCACGTAGGTCTTGGAGGACTTTCCATGTACTTCATGGAAAAAAACAAAATCAAGGACAATATCCTCGTAAACGAAGTAAAGGAAATGAGAGATGCAAGAGATGCACTATTAAAGAAAATCAAAAGCTATACAAATAGATAAGCAAAAATGGACATTAAGTCCTCAAAAAAGTACCCACTCTATCTTGAATGGGTACTTTTTTTTATTAAAACAAGGGATCCTTTTGCATATAATTTCACCCGACTTATAATTATTCATAAATTTACTCAATTTCCTCATCTTTATTCATTTGTTAAATTTGTGTCGTATTTTGAAATACTACAAGGATAGTACTTTATATTCACCCATTGTATTTATTTTATTACATTTGCGTAACAATTAACCTCAGTAGTTCTCGGGCATCATAACGTATTTTTGTGCGCTGTGTTATTTGTCTGCGATATGCATCCACAAATCGTTTTCGTTAGGGCATTTTATTTACAAGTTGTGATTTTTAGCCTTTTTATAATAAAAATCACTTGAATAATTATTAGTTTTGAGATAAAATAGAATATGAATTTTCATTAAATCCAGGGGAGGACACAACAAACATGAAGAAAAGAATTTTATCATTCATGATAATTGCCGCATTGGTATTATCAACAGTATTGACAGGTTGCGGAGAAAAAGCACCTGCTGAATCAGAAACAATCAAATTAGGTTTCATAGGACCTTTGACAGGTGACTACAGCCTCTACGGTGTATCCAATGAAGAAGGAATCAGACTTGCAGTTGAGGAAATCAATGCAGCAGGTGGCGTCAACGACAAGATGCTTGAAGTTGTTTCATATGACTCAAAAGGAGATAAGACTGAAGGTGTCAATGCATACAACAGACTTAGAGACCAGGACGGAATCACAGCACTTCTTGGAGCTACATTCAGCGGAGTTACACTTTCTGTAAAAGAAATCGCTATTGAAGATGGAATGCCAGTACTTACTCCTACCGCAACACATGCTGATGTAACATTGGATGCTCCTAACGTATTTAGAGCATGTTATACTGACTCTTACCAGGGAATCACAGCAGCAGTATTTGCAGCTACGGAACTTGAAGCCACTAAAGCAGCAATACTTTATAATACTGAAGATGCATATTCAGAAGGTCTTGCAATTGCATTCAACGCGAAGTTTAGTGAAAACGGAACTATTACAAGCTATGAAGGTTACACAAAGAACGATGCCGATTTCAAATCTGTTCTTACAAAAATTCAGGCACAGGATCCTGATGTACTGTTCCTACCTGACTACATAGCAAAAGTCGGAACAATCCTTGCTCAAATTGAGGAAATTGGACTTGACGTTGTTTGTGTTGGTGTAGATGGATGGGACGGAATAGAAGAAAACTATGCAGAGGTTGCTGAAGGTCACTACTTCGTTAACCATTATGCAAAAACAGATGAAGCTGAGATCGTTCAAAACTTCATTACAGCTTATGAAGCAAAATGGGATGCAACTCCAAATGCTCTTGCCGCTCTAGGTTATGATGCAGCTTATATCATGGCAGCTGCTCTTGAGAAAGCAGGTTCAGAAGAAGCAGACGCAATCATTGCAGCTCTTGCAGAAACTGATTCAGATGGAGTTACAGGACATATAACTTTTGATGAAAACGGAGATCCTAAAAAGAGTATTTCAGTTATCCAGATTGTAGACGGAGCCCACGTTCTTGCTGCAAAGGTTAGTGGAAACTAATAGGATATAAACATTAAATAATTAGGCCGTTTTCGTATAAATTGTGGCTGTCAAATAACGTTGATATCTCAATGAACTGAAAGAAAAACAGTTGATTTTTATTTAAAAACACCTTTAAATGAATGAATATATTAATAATAGCCACAATACTTACGAACACAGCCTAATATTATTTTGTGTTGGGCTAAGAAATTTTCTGATTGTAGGTACTGTTTTTTGGAGACATTTATGGCTGCTGTGTTTTTTCAGATGATTGTAATGAAAATGAAGGAGATAGCAAACTTAAAGGAGGTGATGGATATGGCTAATATGGGAATTCACGCCTTTCTAGATGGCTATAAATTTGTATTAAAAATACTCCAGCAAAGTAAGATGTATTGTATTTAGCAAAAGATAAACATTCTAAAAGGTACTATTTTGTTATGAAATATTTTTTCTGAGGAGAGTTGATT